>DCUY01000120.1 GCA_002327905.1 Caldifarciminota bacterium UBA2202
GAGCAAAAACATCAGTCCGCTCCGCTATGCTATTCAATGTTTTTGTGAGGAGAATCAATTAAATTCTTATTGATGCACAAAAGCTGTAAGTCGGCGAGGACGCTTTGCGCAGACGCACATCAAGTGGTTGTCCCCTTACTGAACTAACCCATCTTGATACAGCGGCTAAGCGAAGTGTGCGAGCCGACGCTACACCTGCGTGCCGCGAGATAAAAAGACGCCAAGCGCCGTGTGCCGTGAGCCATGAGCAAAACAAAATCAAAGAGTTAATAGTTTATAGTTGATAGTTAATAGTTCAGAGGCGGGGAAACACAAAAAAAAAACAAAAGAGTGAATAGAGGTAAAGAGATTCCCACGCTTAGAGGTATGAGAGAAAAGCANNAATGACGCGACTTTGTATGCTGGTAGGCTGGTGAAAAAGACGCCATGGCAAGAGAATAATTACATTTAGGGGCGCACCCTCCCTACCGGAGTCAGAATTCCGATGATTCAATTATGTTTTCTATATAATCGATTTTAGGGGTATCCTTGTCGTATGATATCCCGATGAAATCAAATCTGTAATTCATGTCTGAAAATTCGCGGTGAATGTTCAGGTAGCATTTGGCTGCAAATATCATTCTTTTAATTTTGAATGAAGTGACAGACTCCCGCGGATTCCCCTTTGTGAAGCTCTTTCTCAGCTTCACCTCCACAAAAACAATAGTCTCTTCCTTCCTGCACACTATATCAATCTCTCCTCCTCTTCCTGCGCGGAAGTTCCTCTCCAAAACAAAAAAGCCCCTCTTTTTCAGGAAAAGAGAGGCATCATTTTCGCCTTTATCGCCTATGGTCTTAGTGCTAATATGTTCCTCCGAAAATTCTGTTGAGAATCTCCTTTATCGGAGAGAATGTCTTGCGGTGGATTTCGCAAGGACCCTTCTTAAAAACTATTTCAACATGCTTTTTTGTGGCATATCCCTTGTTTGACTGAAAATCATATTCAGGATACTCCATTCCGTAAAACTCCATAATCCTGTCTCTGTGGACCTTTGCCACTATTGATGCGGCCGCTATTGAAATGGATTTTGCGTCTCCCTTGATGATATTCTCCTGCTTCAAAGGGAGATCTGGAATCGGGTATCCGTCAACCAGAACAATGTCTGGCATGACAGAGAGTTTCTTTATCGAGCGGAGCATGGATAGGTAGGTTGACTGGAGAATGTTTATTCTGTCAATTAGCATATTGTCAACATATCCGACTCCGACTGCAACCGCCTTCTCCATTATTTCATGGAACAGGGCTTCTCTCTCCTCCGGAGTCAATTGCTTTGAGTCATTAATGCCCTTTATCTGAATGTCATCAGAAAAGATCACTGCGGCAGAGACAACAGGTCCTGCCAGAGGACCCCTTCCGGCTTCATCTACGCCGGCTATGTAGTAGCAGTGGTTTTTCCACCACTTTTCTTCATACTTTCTGAGGTTTTCAGTCAACTTTTACTGCCGCCTTTCCTGTTCTCTTTCTCATATAATTGAGCTTCGCTCTTCTGACAATTCCTTTCTTAATAACTTTGACATCCGATATTGAAGGGGAGAATAGAGGGAAGATTCTCTCTACGCCTATGCCCTGCGATATTTTTCTCACAGTAAAGGTCTTCTTTGTGCCTGCGCCTTTCTTGGATATCACTATGCCTCTGTATTTCTGAATTCTTGACTTTCCGCCCTCTTCTATTTTAACCGAGACATCCACAGTATCTCCCACATTGAATGCGTGGTCATCATGTTTCTTTGTATCCAATTCAAAGTCTTTCTGAATCTTGTCAATGTTTAACTTTGCCATCTTTTTCCTCCAATGTTAATCTATATATAATTTCTTTTTGCCTCTTTGTCAAGTCCAAAGTGTCCAAAAGGTCTCTTCTTCTTTTGAATGTGAGTTTCAAAGACTCTTCTTCTTCGAATTCCTCTATCTTTTTGTGGTTGCCTGACAAAAGAATCTTCGGCACCTTCATTTTATCAAATTCATACGGCCTCGTATAGCGCGGACAATCAAGGAATCCCTTTGAAAACGAGTCGCTTTCAGCTGAATCAATGTCTCCCAAAAATCCGCTTACGAATCTTGAGACTGATTCCAAGAGTATTACTGCAGGGATTTCTCCTCCCTGAAGCACATAATCGCCTATTGAGACCTCCAAGTCGACATGTTTGTCAATGAATCTCTGGTCAATGCTTTTATACCTTCCAGCCACAATCACAATATGCTTTTGCCGGGACAGGTTGTCTTCAATGATTCTCTGATTCAGAGGAACTCCTGCGGGAGATGTGTAAACAACATATTTGTTCCTGTGTTTGATGCTCTTAATCGCATTTTTCAAAGGCTCTGCCATTAGAATCATGCCTTTTGAAGTGCCGTAAGGATAGTCATCGACTCGTCTGTGTTTTCCCACTCCGAAGTCTCTGAGATTTATCAGGTCAACTTCAATTATTTTTCTTTCAATCGCTCTTCTTATAAGGGCTGTTTCACAGAACGGCTGAATGAGTTCGCCAAACAACGTTATTATGCTAAATCGCATAAAACTCTTTTTTATACTTCAAAACCAATCTCTTCTCCTGCAGATTGATCTCTTTGAAATAGTCCTTCTTGAAAAGAATTGAAGCGATTCCGCCTTCATTTTTCTCAACATCAAGAACATCTCCTGTATGAAACTTCATCACTTCCTTGACTTTTCCTATCATATTATTGTCGCAGTCAAAGACTGCAGAACCCTCTATATCATGCACATAGTATTCATCCGGACCCAGATTGAGAAGATTCTTTTCTTCAACCTGTAAAAATTTTCCAGTCAGCTTCATAGCTGAAGTTCTGTCATCAATATCCTTGAATTTAATGACATAATTAGAACCCATTGTGCCGAAATTTTCGATCTTAAATTCCGTTTCGTCTATGAAATACGGACAGTCAAGCATTTTTTTACACCTGTCGCTTTCATACAGGTGGATTTTTAAATTGCCTTTCAACCCATGGGGCTTTAAGATCTTGCCTACTGTAAAGAGCATTAATCAATAATTTCCAGAACTGATTTCTTATTATTCTTGACTGAGGCGACTGACAGGAGTGTGTTGATGGAATCAAGAGTCACTCCGTCTTTTCCTATTATCTTGCCTATGTCATTTTTGTTTATCTCTATCTCATACAGAGTTGTCTTCTTGCCTTCGCAGGAATGTATGTTCACATCCTGAGGAGTCTCTACTATGGATTTAACAATATACTCAAGCAATTGTTTCATCTTTCTTCACTACTCTGCCTGTAAGCTTATTGTTTCTGTAGTCATTGAGAATGTTCGCCACTCTCGGTGTGGGTCTGGCGCCTTTTTTAACCCATGCGTCATACTTTGCAACATCAATAATAGTGATGTTCAAGCCGCGGGGGTCATACGAACCGATTGCGTCCACGAATCTTCCGTCTCTCGGGAATCTTGTATCAGCTACAACTATTCTGTAGTTGGGGCTTTTGCTCTTTCCGATTCTCTTAAGATGTATATTAACCATTTTGCCTCCGTAAAGGTTTAAGTTTAGAATTTATAAGTATATAAAAATATTAAAAAAAGTCAATAGACGGGCTTTATCAGGAAGAAATCGCAAAAAAGCTTAATTCTCCGAAATTTCATATTTTTAGCAGATTTTTCCGCCACCTGATATTGACTATTATTTAAATATTTGGTAAAATATATAAATGGAGTTTTTTACTCGTCATATCAACCTGCTTACCGAACTGATTAAATCAGACCTGAAATCCAAATACAAAAATACAATCCTTGGATTTCTCTGGATCCTCTTTGAACCTCTCTTTATGATGATCATTTTGTATATAGTCTTTAACAAATTCATCAGGTTTCAGATGGATAATTATCCCATGTATATATTATCAGGAGTGATTCTTTGGCGGTTTTTCATTAATACCACGAGCCAGTCAATATTTATTTTTTATAGGAACAGGGAGATGATTCTGAAGGTGCGGATACCGCGTCTTCTTCTGCCATTCTCCATTGTACTTTCAAATCTGGTTATAACTTTTTTTGAGTATATTGTATATTTCATACTCTTCCTTCTCGCAGGAATGCATCTTTCATGGACAATGCTATTTTTCCTGCCGTATCTTCTTCTTTTTGCATTTTTCACAGCTGGAGTCTCTCTGCTTCTCGCATTGATATACCCGTTCTTTAAGGATGTAAAACCCGGATGGGAGATATTCTCTCAGGCTCTGTTCTTTCTATGCCCGATATTTTATCCCTTTGAGATAGTGCCGTATAAATTCATTCATGTATATCTTTTAAACCCTGTTGCAGTATTCATACTCGGAGTGCATGAAATGCTGTATGCGGGAGTGATAACAGACAGCACGATAATTCTCAATTCCGTATTTTTTTCAGTGATAGTCTTCATTGTCTCGGTTCTGGTTTTCTTGATGAATGAGGAAAAAATGGTGAAATCAATATGAATCAAGTCGCCATTGTTAAAGATATTTATCTCTCGTACAATGTTCACACAGGATTCTTCTCCCGTCAGGTTGTAAATGCTGTAAACGGAATATCCTTCAACCTTTCAAAAAATGAAATGCTGAGCATCATAGGCCATAATGGAAGCGGGAAGACCACAACTCTTTCAATAGTTGCCGGCATACTTAAGCCGGACAAAGGGAATATTGTTGTAAAAGGAAGAGTCGTTCCTTTTTTGGGACTCGGCATAGGATTCAATCCCGAGCTTACTGCAAAGGAGAATGTCTTTCTCTATGGCGCTATAATGGGATTTTCAAGAAAGCATACTCTGAGGATTTATGATTCTGTTGTTGAATTTTCGGAACTGAAAGATTATATGAATCTGAAAATAAAGGAGTTTTCAACAGGAATGTATGTGCGTCTCGGCTTTTCAGTGGCAATATATACATCTCCCGACATACTCATCATTGACGAAGTTCTTGCAGTCGGCGATGTTCGCTTTCAGAGAAAATGCCTTGAAACAATCAATAACATAAAAGTCAAAGGCACAGCGATAATGTTCGTCTCCCATGACATGGGCCTTGTTTCGCGCTTCTCTGACAGAGTGATTCTTCTCGACAGGGGGAAAATACTGAAAGAGGGAGACCCTGATGATGTCATACAGTCATACATGGATATGCAGGAGAATAGCCCTATGCTTCAGAAGAGCAGAAGGGGAAGCGGTGAAATCGAAATAGTCGGTATTGACATGAATAAGCCTGACAGGAGCTATCAGAATGATGAGGAAATATCTGTTTCAGTGCATTATAAGAGGAATTCAGAAGTTAAAGACGGAGTCTTCGGATTCGCAGTCACTGATGACAATGGAGTTGTGATAAGCGGACCGAATACGAAGGACTATGCCAATATGCTGATTGAATTTAAAAATGAAGGAACAATTGAATTCTCTTTCAAGAGCATCGCCCTGAATCCGGGAAAATATTTTATAACAGTGGCATTCTACGACAACACGAACAGATTCCCTTATGACCATATAGACCACGTAGAATATTTTACATTGAACGGGCTTAAAAGAAAACACTTGGGAATAATGAAACTTCCGGTAAAATGGAAAGTCAAGTGAAGATTGGTTTTGCAAGCACATACCCTCCGACAGTCTCGGGATTATCTTTATATGCGGAAGAATTGAGCGATTTTATCAACTCTTCATACGATGATATTTCAGTTGAAAAAATTTCTGCAAACGCAAATAGATTCTATAAGAATATAAATTCTGCAGATATCTCCTCCTATGACATTATGGTATATAATATTGGGAATCATCCGATGAATCAGAGAACATTCGACTATGCATTAAAATATCCTTCCATAGCAGTTATGCATGAATTCGACATCTCCGCATTAAAAGACAAGAGAAGATTCGCTTTATCCGATCCCCTCAGTTCCCTCATTGAGGCGGGAAATATTTTCATAGTTCATTCTGAGGATAACAGAGAGAGGCTTACTGCGCTAAAAGCAAAGGTCTTTAAAATCAATGAGTTTTATTTTAAAAATAAAAACAGAATTCCTGTCAAATCCGGCGATGCCATTGGAGTCTTCGGATATATTTCAAAGAGCAAAGGAGCAGGCGAAATCCTTGATTCATACACTGCCTATTTAAATGCAAAGGGTTCCTTGAATCTTTTTTTTGCAGGGAATACTGCTGATTTCGATTTGAAGAGCGAGCTCAGGAAGAGAGGGCTTGAGAAAAAAGTCGGATTTTTTGAGAATCCTTCCGATATGAGATTTGATTATCTTATGGAATCCTGCAGAGGCGCTGTCAATCTGAGAATAAAAGAGAGCGGAGAGACAAGCGCAAATATGCTTAAGCTCTTCTCAATGAAAAAATGCATAGCCATGAATGAACAGGGAGCAATATCAAAAGAATTCAAAGACTGTTATTTCAAAATAGATATAAACAGAATCATTCCTTCTCTAAAAGAGTATTTTGAAGCAATTGAGAAGAGAGAGAGTAAAATTGAAAAAATGTCTGCCGATGCGTATTCTGCTGTAAAGATTAATTATTCCATTGAACAGGCGGCATCAAAGTGGCGCGAGCTTTTCTTAAAAGCCGAGAAGATTAAGAAATATAATTTGAAAAGAAAAAAAAACGAAGCATGGGGGAAGATAAGATGTTTCAAAGAAATCATAGGGAGGCTGATATGAAAATATTGGTTTTGGGTCAGAGCGGTCTTTTAGGTTCGTATCTTGCGCAGAGCGCGGATAAAAAGGATAAGGTGTTTTTCCCGGACAGGAATCAGCTGAATATCAAAGACACTCAGAAATTTTATAAATTTATTGCGGAAAATGAGATTGAACTCTGCATAAATGCTTCAGGACTGACAAATGTTTATCTCTGTGAAACCAATGTGTCTGAGGCATTCAAAGTGAATGCATACGCTCCTGCGGAATGCTCAAAAATATGTTTTGAAAAGGGAGTGCGGTTTATTCAAATTTCAACAGGATTTGTCTTTGACGGGAAAAAGGGGTCTCCGTATATAGAGTCAGACACGCCTTCCCCAATCAATGCATACGGCGAGTCAAAATACAGGGGAGAGCTCTTTATTCAGAGGGACAATCAGGATGCGCTTATTGTGAGGACAAATGAAATTTTCGGAAAAGGATTGTCAACTCTCGGACACAATATGATGGGCTACATGATAACTCAAATATTGACCGGAAAGGGCATAATAGTCTATCCGATTAGAACATCTCCGGTGTATGCTCTTGATCTGTCAAAATTCCTCTGGTCTATAAAGGACAAAAAAATTAAAGGAATAATTCATGCAGTCAATAGCGGATCATTCACATATGTTGAAATAGCGGAGATGATTTCAAAGCTTCTAAAGAGCAAATCGGGAATCAAAAAGAGAAGCGACATACTCAAATACAAACTTCCTGAGGACTGCTCTCTGGAAACGGAAAGATTCAAGGAGCTTAATTTGACAGAGCTCAGGCCGTTTCAGGAAGCAATTAAGGATTGTCTGAAAGAGTTTTTATGAAACTGCCTCTTGTAGTGATTCAGGTTGTAAATTATAACGGAAGAGAGAATCTCGGAAGAGTATTCTATGACTGCTATGAATCAATATATAAGCAGACATTCAAGAATTTTGTAATTCACATGATTGACAATAAATCAACAGACAATTCCGTGGAGGAGATTCATAGTAAATTTCCTTCGGTGAAAGTGACTCTTCTGAATAAAAATATAGGATACACTGCCAATAATATAGGCCTGAGGTATTTCAGAAATATTGAAGCTGATTATATTCTAATAATGAACAGCGATGTAATTCTTGAAAAGGATTCTTTGGAAAAACTTGTCTCTTTTATGGAGAAGAATCCCTCTGTCGGAGCCTCTAATCCATTGATTCTCCTGAATCAAAAAAAGGACATTGTATGTTCCTCAGGCGTCAGAGTCAACCGCGCCGGATTTGCCTCCAATTCGGATTTTTTAAGAAATTATGATAATTTGAAACAGAGAGATAATAAAATATTCCTATCAGGCGCCTGCATGATGGTAAAGAAAGATGTAATCGAAAAAATAGGTCTCTTTGATTATTCATTTGAATCTTATTATGAAGATGCGGATTTTTCCCTCCGTCTTTTAAGCTGGACAGATTATACGATTGCTCTCGAAGAGAGGGCGCTCTGTTATCACGAAGTCTCTGCAAGCTATAAACGGAATTCTAAGAGAAGCGATTATCTACTGCTCAGAAATCAGTATCTTTTCATTGTAAAAAGATTCCCGTTTTTTTATGCTATGGCTGGATTATTTTATCTGTTGAGAACAAGATTCTTAAAGAGAAATTTAATTCATCTGAAAATCAGCATGTTTCTGCTTCTTCACTCTCCGGCAATAATTTTTCAGAGAATATTTTCATTCTTCAAAAAAAAGAAGAATGTCTCAGATTATTTAGATAATTCATACTCTCCGTATGAGACAGAAAGAATCTCCACGGAGAGAACTGAAGTGATAAAATCATCGGATAAAATAAGTGAAGAGAATCTTTCATGCGCATTTATTTCCGGAGTGACTGATAATATACTGGGAGAGGGATTCTCTATGCTCACAGAGGATTTCCCTGTTTCAAGAAAGATTTGCAAAAGAGCCGTCTGTTTCATAAAAAACTGCGGCGGTAAGTTTCTTTTTGTTGCATACCCTGAAGCAGTCAAGGTGAGAATTACAATCAGCGGCAGAGAAAAAATCACAGGAGCGACTCCTTTTCAATTTGAAATAAAGAGCAGAGAAAAAATTCTTAAATTTGAAATAGAGCCGGAAGAGGAGATAAGAATGACATTTTTAGGAGCAGTAGATGAATCCTAAAAAAATTCTTTTTGCGCTCAACAGATATCTTCCCGCTGTAAGCGGAGCAGAGACTCTTGCAAGCCAGATAGCGGAGCGTCTTGCTGACAGCGGACATCAGGTGGATGTCTTTGCCTTTGATTCTGTTTTCGACGATGACTATGTCAGAAGAGGGAGACAGATTCAAAAAAGAGAGAAGATAAACAGAGTCAATGTGAGAAGATTTCCTCTGACAAAATTCATATACCATGACAGATTTATGAATCTTCTTGAAAAGAGGGGGATAATGGAATGGTATACGGGAAGAAGGGGGCTCTTTTCGGTTAACATGATAAATGCGCTTTATAATGAAGCGTCAAATTATGACTGTATAATATCGGGAGTAATGCCTTTTACGGGAGTTATTTATCCTGCAATGAAGAGTGCCGGAAAATTCAATAAAAAATTCATTCTTCTTCCTTTAATCCACTTCGGCCAGATTTCCGAAAGAACAAATATGAATAATTTTCAAAAAGGTATGATTTTCCCAGAACAATACAGATATGAATATTTTTCCGATTCAGCAATGAAGATGTATGAAAAAGCGGATGTCATAATCACTCAGGGAGTATTTGAAGAGAATTTCGTAAAGCAGAATACAAAATCTGCCTTTGTGAGGGTCAATCCTAAGATAGAGATTCCAAAAGAAATAAAAAAGCAAAAAAATGAAGGATTCACTATTCTCACAATGGCTAATCATAATTTTGAAAAAGGGATTGATACGACTCTCAATGCATTCAAAATGGTAAAAAAATCGGCGCCTGACGCAAAATTGATTATTGCAGGAGCAATTGAAGGAGAATACAGATGCTCAGCGGAGAGTGTTGACGGAGTGGAGATAACGGGGCATCTTGATGAAGACAAAAAGAGAGAAATCTTCAGCAGGGCGGATTTGTTTGTTCTCCCGTCCATTGCAGAATCTTTAGGCATTGTCACTCTGGAAGCGCATGCTTATGGAGTGCCTACAATAAATGCTTACTGCTCGGGAAGCATGCAGATAGTAAAGAACGGATTTAACGGATTTCTTGTCCCTTTCCAAGATTATCTCTTGACTTATGAATATATTATGACATTATATAGAGACGGAAATCTTCTTGATAAGATGAAGGCAAATGCCAGACAGACAGCCATTGGAGAGGCAGATTTGACTGACGGATACGGCGGCGGCGGATTTTCTGCAAAAAGACAGGAAAAACAAATAAAGAATCTTATGGAAATATTATGAACAAATGCATTCATTACATTGACAGGTATATGCAGGACGGCGGAGGGATGCCTCTATTTGCAGATGACTTGGCAATTGATGAAATGATAATCACAAATGAAACAGACAGGATAGACACGAGACTCAAGAGAATATCGCTTGATGGAAATTTCGTGGACAGGAAGGATTTTCTCTCAATAGCAAAATTCGAAAACCCACGGGTGATTATTCTGCACACACTCAGATTCATAGATGAAGAGACGGTAAAAAGACTGAGAGAGAACGGACATAAAGTGGTTCTGATAGTTCACGATTATTACTCCATATGCGAAAAGAATGTTCTTATAAACAACAGAGGCCAGATATGCTCGGGTCCGTATGACAAAAACTGTCTTCACTGCTATTATGACAAATTCAATTATTCCGTTCCCATAACCAGACAGATAAGAAATGTTCTTCACCCTGCTCTCTCTATTGTTCTTAAAAGGTCAAAATGGTATGAGAAGAGGCTTGAGCATAATTTGAATATTATGAAAAATTTGGACCTTGTTGTATTTCCAACAGAGAAGGCAAAGACAATTATGATGCGGTTTGTCGATTTCCCATTGAAAACAGCTGTGATAAATCATTTTCAGAAAAAAATATTATGCAGAAGGGATAAGCCCGAAGTGTGTGAATTCGCATTTATAGGACATGACTCTCATCATAAGGGATTTGACCTGATAAAGAAAATTGTGAAGGAATTTAAGAATGATGAGATTAAAATAAGATTATTCGGCAATTTCAAAAAACCAATCAAATCTGAGCATCTTATTTATGAAGGGACTTTTGAAAACAGAAATATTTCTGCGGCAATGCGGAAATTCGATGTTCTTCTCTTTCCTTCAATCTGGCCTGAGACCAGCGGAAGAGTATTAACTGAATCTGCGGCATGCGGCAAATATGTAATAGCGTCAAATATTACAGGAGCAAGTGAAATTTTAAAAGATTACAAAGGTCTGTTATTGTTTGAAAACAATAATTCTGAATCACTCAAAAACGCAATGGAAAAAGTTTTTATTGATTGGAAGAAAATGGAATATCCTCAAAAGCCGAAATCATTTATGAGCGTGGAAGAATACAGAGAGGCAATTTTTAAAAGGCTTGAGCAAAAATGATTATAAAGACAGATTATATTTTTATGAACACTGAAAAGAGAAAATGCCTTGTTCATATAACAGACAAAGTGCGTGATTTTGTCAAGAAGTCGAATGTAAAAGAGGGAATGGTTCTTGTATCGGCTATGCATATTACAGCAGGGATCATTGTCAATGATTATGAAGAGGGGCTTTGGAAAGATATTATGGACTGGCTTGAACGCGTTGCTCCTGTTAGTGATTATCTGCACCACAATACAGGCGAAGACAACGGAGATGCCCATCTAAAAAGAATTGTAGTGCATCATCAGGTAATTGTGCCTATTACGAATGGAAATCTTGACTTGGGTCCGTGGGAGCAGATTTTTTACGCTGAATTCGACGGTCAGAGGAAGAAGAGGATTGTTTTGAAAGTCATGGGAGAATAATGGAATGTATCGCGGCATACGGCATACGGCATACGGCGTACGGCGTTTTATCTGGCGGCACGCGGGCATAGCGTCGGCTCACACACT
>DCUY01000030.1 GCA_002327905.1 Caldifarciminota bacterium UBA2202
CAACTTCTGCCTCCCACATGATGTGTTGCCTTGTGATGACGTCCTCATTCGTTTTGGCTTTCGTGCTTCTATAAGTGTTTATTTGCCTGAATCTTCTAAATTGATAGATCCTTCACTGTAGGCATAAGCATAGAAGCGTTCAGGACGACTGTGCTGTGCGCAGTCGGTTTTAGAAGATTATTGAAAAAATAGTTTATTTATTCAAGGCATTAGTGTCATTTAATCGGTCGACTGTAAATGATACTCGGAACGGATACACATACAAAGAAACATAATTCAAACCGGAATTACACTTGAATCTGAAATCTTTTTCCGGTTTAGCCATTCTTGACTATAATTCAAATAATATTATAATATAGAGATATGAAAAGAGCCTTGATTCTGTTTATATTGATTTTATCCACATCCCTGTTTTCGGAACAGTGGCAGATATCATCAATATTGGATATAGGAAAAGGGGAGCATCTTATTTATAAAGATATCGCTCTGACTCATGTGGGGGCGTTTGACCTCGGAGATTCAAACAATCCCATTTTTCTTTTCAACGGGAATATGAAGAGTATTGATTTTGACAATGGATTTCTCGCTCTCCTTAATTATGACAACACAGTGAAAATATACAAAGTAGAAGACTCTGTAATCACATACAGATATTCATTTTCTCCTCCAGCTTCTGCAATCAGTTTATCCTTAACAGACAGTCTGCTTTTAATAAAGGGAGAGAATGCCGACTACCTTATGAAAATCGATACTCTGCCCGCAGAAATCATCCCGGGGTTTAATTTATCATATATTGATTTTATTGCGAAGAATGACTCTCAATTGGTCATAGTAAGAAATAATGGAGAGATGATTACATACGGGTATTTGAATTCAGGAAAGTTTGTTTTAAAAAACTCCCTGTTCGCCGATAATGCCGCTTTTTTTCTTAAAAACGATTATGGACATTACTTCTCAAATGCTGAAGAAGGCAAATTATTATTTTATTCCATTGCAAACGACTCTTTGAGGGAATTATTTGATTCTTCCACACTGCATGATTTTGTGAATGGATTTTCGTTTGACACAATGTTTGCGCTCTTAACAGAAGATTCAATTTATTTCATAAGATTTTATGATGCATTCAATTATAATTACATTGACTCAATGAAGAGCATTGAAGGGCTTACTGACATAAGAATTGAGGATGATACAGTCTATTTGCTCTCCGATAATGAATTGTATAAGAGAGAGATGTTCTCATCTGATGACACTTCAATAATTTACTCAAAAGGATTTTCAGGAGTTCTGTCAAACAACAGGACATTCTATCTCTTCTCAAAGGATATGATTTTTTCTTATGACACATTATTGACACTGAAGGAATTGAAGAGCGGATTTTTATTCACAAAGAACTTTTGTGCTGTGTATGACGATTCGACATTATGCTACACTGATGATGATTCTATAATCCAAGTGAATCTTCCTTTCATACCGTCAGCTTTTCAAATTAAAGATGATTCGATATATGTAAGCTCAAAAAACAATGCAATATTTGCAAAAGAAACTTCAGACATGAATTTTACATTGATGAGTTATTTGAATTTTCCTGTATATGATTTCTGCATGTATGAAGGCAAAATATTCACAGCGGCAGGTTTTTACGGTTCGTGCAGAGCTGATATAAACGGAATGAGTCAATCAACATTCGGGGATATAGGATTTATAAATAATATTTTCATTGCGGATAATGAGCTTTTTGCCGGAGTCGGGAATGACTTAATAATCAAAATCGATACGAATCTTAATATCATTGATACTGTCTTTGAAGGACAATTCATCAGTTCCTCTTCAACAACTCTTCGTCAGATCATAACGACTGATGATTCTGTTATTATTATGGATTCTACTTTTACTTCCTTAATTCCATATATCACTGATTACAAGGGAATATATGAAGCGGCTCTTATAGATACTGAGGCAATAATGATTTTCAGAGACGGAGCAACTGTTCTATTGAATAAGAATATCACACTTAAAAGAGAGGAGCCGACCCGCATAATAGGAACAAAACCTGTTAAATTGAAGGATTCCGTATTTGATATAAACGGAAGAAGCCGGAGTTTGCTGAAAACAGGTTATAACAGCGGTATATATTTCATATATGACACAAACAGAGAACAGTTTGAGAAAATATTAAAAATCAAATAGGAGCGATAATGATAAATGAATTCATAAAAGAGATTGTTCAAATTGATTCTCCATCCGGATATACTGACAAGGCGGTGAATCACCTTAAAGAAAAATTCGACACACTCGGATATAAGACAATCCTCACAAATAAAAAAGCGCTCTTTGTAAGCGCAAGGGAAAATGTAAAATGCGCAGTGACAGCTCATGTTGATACTTTAGGCGGAATGGTGCGGGCGATAAAATCCGACGGAACTCTAAAAATATCACAGATAGGCGGCTATCCGAATAATTCATTTGAAGGAGAGTATGTCAAAGTAATCACACGCTCGGGAAATCTTATAACAGGCACTTTTTTGATAAATAATCCGTCAACGCATGTGAACAGGGAAGTGTCAAAAACCGAGAGGACAACTGATAATATGTTCATCAGACTTGACGCTGAAGTGCGCACAGCTGAAGAGACAAAGGCGCTGGGAATTTCAACAGGAGATTATGTTCTGTTCAATCCCAGATTTGAATTCACAGAAACAGGATTTGTGAAGACAAGATTCTTGGATGACAAAGCATGCGTGGGGATATTCATGGAACTGCTGACCGAATACAAAGAGATTATGGAAAAGCACGATGTCGGGTTCTTTTTCTCAAACTATGAAGAGGTGGGGCACGGAGCTGCTTCGGGGATTCCGGACTCTGTAAAGGAGCTTTTAGTCGCAGATATGGGAGTTGTCGGAGACGGAGTAGAGGGAGATGAATATTCCGTGTCAATCTGCCCAAAGGATTCTACAGGGCCTTATGACTATGACTTAACGACCGAACTTATAAATATAGCAAAAGAGAAGAATATTAAATATAAAATTGATGTCTTTCCTTACTATGGCTCTGACGGGTCTGCCGCTCTTTCTGCGGGAAGCAATTTCCGCGTCGCTCTTATAGGTCCGGGAGTATCAGCATCGCACGGAGTTGAAAGGACACACATCAAAGGGCTTAATGCAACGAGAGACCTGATATTGGAATTCATAAAGAGAAGATGATGAATATAATTGAAATAGTAAAGAGTCTCAAAATTATCGCCCTTTCATCGGATATTTTCAGAATACTTCTCATTGATATGAAGTTTCTGTTTATAAATCTTTTTACTCCTGATTTAACTGACAGGGAGAGCATTATGAAGATCCCGTTAAATGATATGACTGATTCTCAGAAGAGGGCATTAAAAAGCATTTTGAAACTCGACCTTAACATAAATTCAGTTATCGAAACAAAAGAGTCTTTAAGGATATCTTATGTCAATTATAAAGATTCTCTCTTCATAGAGAGCATTATCGGCAGTATTCAAAAGAGGATGCCCTCATGATCTGGATGATATTCTCCTTGATTTTGAGCTTAGGTCTGATACTCTATGTTGCAAAGAGGGGGAATCTTCAGGAGAAGATGTTCGGACTCGTGTATCTTTTCATCTCTTTGAATGCTTTAATATTTTATTTTGCCAGTGAAACTCATAGGATGAAAGTGTTGGGTTTTATGAATATAGCCAATATTCTTTTTCTTTTATTTGTTTATCTGATAATCAAATATATATCATCGGGAGAACACTGATTTGAATAATCTGCTTTTCGCATTATCATCAATCTCAATTCTTTTCTCAATTATATATCTTATAAAGAAGAATTCGAGATTCAATAAAAAGAGCAGTATGGTCTTTATGAGTGCAGGAATCCTGATACTTCTCTATGTCACAATAAAACAGTATTCTGCGAATATTTATTCGATATTCTATCTGCTTCAGACTGCCGTGATTTCAATAATGCTTTTCAGGATAGTCAATAAGTTCATTTTTACCAGAAGCTCCGAGGAGAATAATGAAGACATTTGAAACGGCAATCGCCGCAATATTGATTCTTACAACATTTAGCGCATTCATGATATATTTCATAAAGAGAATATTTTCGGTCATAATTATCTTCACCGTTTACTCAATACTCTTCTCAATGCTCATTTATAATTTTGGATTTGAGTCTCTTGCGCTTCTGAATCTGTTTGCCGGAGGCATTTTGATAAGCGTAACTTCAATTATTTTTATGAAACCTGCAAGGAAGATGCATTGAAGTACATAATATTTTCTGTCATTGCGGGAATATTGGCATCAGCTCTCTATTTGGCGATATTTTCCAATGCTGACATGCTACAGATTTTAAATCATCATAACAGCTCGGAATTCGCCGGATATTTTGATGCAGAGTCGCTCGAATCTTCAGTCGGAAGTCCTCTTGTGATTCTGACAGTAATCGGTTTTGTTTTGATAACAATACTTTCCAAACATGTATTTGAGGAAGATATGCCGATTCTTGATAATTCTTTTTTAAGCGGAACAGTAAGAAAGAGAACAATCTTACTCGCCGTTCTTTTTATTCTTTTATCTTATTTTATTTTCTTCGGAATTAAAATGAAGGGAATGGGTTTGGAGATTTCAGTGATTGCAGGCACCGGGTATTTTCTGATGCATCTTCTATCAGGAAGCAAACTCAGAGGAGGAGATTTTTTAGAAATGACAGCCTTGATTTCCATGTTTCTTTTGCTTTCACTTTCATCAATAGGTATATTCACGGAGAATGTTCCTTTTCGAACTCCTTACTTCATGACAAATACCATATCATTCCTCGGAATTGACCTCTACTCAGTGTTGATATTTATAACTGCCAATCTTGCAGTGGGATTTGCATTATCGTATATAATGACATCTTTCATCACGGAGAGCGAAGATGAGCAGTAAGTTTGAATTCAATGTCTTTTTAATAGTAATATTGGCATCAATAAGCATAATCTCAATTCTCATGACGAAGAATCTTTTTAAGATGGCTGTCTTCTTGACCATTCTCCTCGATTCTGTGCTGGCATTCTTTTTGATGTTTTCAAAGAGCCTCCTTTTCATATCCGCATCAGACATTAAAATGAATTATGAAATACTTGGAATTATATTTATACTCTTTAAATTTCTGCTGTTTATTCTGTTTATGATTTTTTTAAGCAAGCATTCAAAAGAAAACGACTCTATGGAAAAGGATTTCAGGCCCAAACACTATGATTAATCTGTTTATACCATTAGTCTTTCCTATTGCCGCAGGAATATTATTTCTTCTTTTCGGGAAGAGATACAAAGGACTCTTGTTCGCTATAATAATTCTCTCAATTCTTTTTGGAATACTTGTTTATGCTCTCAGACTGACGCTTCCTATAAGTGAAATTGAGGTTATCCGCACGGGAGGCAGTTTTAATGAATTGGGAATAACATTGGAATTTTCTCGTTTCACAATTATTCTTTCAATAGTTGTTTATGTTTTGTCCCTGATTATCCTCATATTCAATTATGTGGTTGTAAAGAACAGGGAATGGAAGATGGCAATACTGGCTGTTATGCCGGGATTGTGCGCAATGGCCATACAGTCAACGGAAATGCTCAATTATATTGTATGTATATTTCTTCTGTCTCTTCTTTTCATAATTTACAGTTATGATAAAGATAATAGCAGTTCATTCGCCTGTCTAAGATTGTTGACTGGAATTTTTATTGCAGTGATTTTGTTTTTAATCGCCATGGGTTCATCTTTAATGTTTTATCCCGGAGGAAACATTATTTTGCATAATATTCTGTCAGGCGCGCCTGCCGGAAGATACACCGGAATAATAATGATGTTAATGACTCTCTCTGCCTCTATATTTGCCGGTATTTTCCCTTTTAACATATTCGCTTATGATTTTATCTCTGCACTGAAACAGGAGGAAAAGGGAGGCTGGTTGCTTTTTATCTCATTGCCCTCAATAGTATTCATCTTCAAGCTTCTTAATTCTTGTCAGGGAACAGAGACTTTAAACAGGGCATTATTCTTTATGGCGATTATATCATTTGCTTTCTCCGTATTATCATTATTTGTAAAGAAGAATGTGAATGATCTTCAGGCGAATATAATGTTCGCAGTCTCCTCTGAAATACTTCTGATGCTTCTCTACGGAATAATTTATAAAGAATCCGTTTTTTCGATTTTTGCTATTTTAAGCATAATCCCGGCGGTCTTTATGATTCTTTCATTGGGAGCCATTAATGCGAAAGATATAACCATGCCGAAAGGCAGTTTCAAAAAAAATCCTTTCAACGTGCTCACATTTCTTGTTTCCGCTTTTTCAATTGCATTGATTCCTCCTTCAATCGGATTCATCTCAAAGTTCAGCATGATATCAGGACTGCTGTCAAACAAACAGTTATTTGTGGCTGTTGTGCTTATAGTTTTATTCGCAATTGAATCTTATGTGTTTTTGAGAATAATATTCTCAATGTTCATAACTGATTCTACTGAAAAAACACAGGCATTTTATTCAAGAAAAGTCGATATAATTATTTTTGCCGCATCCGTATTGGCTGTCATTGCAGTATATTCAGGACAAAAGTATCTTTATGAAGCGTCAATTACAGGATATGAAAATTCGTTCGGAAAGATTGCAGATAATTATTTGAAAGACAAGCTCCGTCTTGAGTCGGAGTCGAATCTCAAACAATTCATCATAGAGTAATATGAGCGGAACATTTATATTTTCAATGATTTTTTCAATTCTCATAGTCTACTTTGTAGGGGATATATCAAAGATACTGAGGAATATGCTTATAATGGTTATCTTTGCATTCTCCGCTCTGTTTTTCCTGCAGGTGGGAGGAGTCGCTTATGATTTGAATATCTTTCCGTCAGGAATAATGAGCATCGGATTCTCATTCAGAAAATTCGGCAAATATATGTGTCTGTTGAATCATGCTGTATTTTTTATATTCATGATCAAAGACATGGCGAAAGAGAAGCATGAGAGCGAAAACAGTTACTTTATGAATATGCTGTTTCTATTTTTCGCCACAAATCTGCTACTGTTTTCAAAAAATATTGAAACAGCCATTGTAATTTATGAAATTACAATCTATTTCATCCTGTTTCTAATTACAACCAATATAAACGAAAGAAAGACAGTAAATGACATACTCTTCATAAACAGCATTCTGTCGGCAATATTCATAATTGCTCTGATACTTCTAAAACAGAAGGAGGGGCAGAATTTTGCCACATTGTCTTATGTTCTTTTAATAATAGTCATGGTGGGGAGACTCTTCATGATTCCTTTCAATTCAAGATTCGTCAGTGAGCTTAAAAAGGCGGGAATAATCCTTCTCGGTTATTTTATGTTTGTGCTTTTTGCCATAAACATTTCTCTCAGCAATCTGATACTCTCTCTGCCACTCGGCATTTCGCAAACAGTCATCAATTCAAGTTATCTGGTCTTTGTTCCTTTCATGATATTGTCGCTTCTCAGAGCATTGGCGGCAGAGGACATAAAGCAGATGATGTTTTTTCTTTTCACTCTTGTCATTTCCTCTTTAATGGCTTACGAATTCCGCTTGAATGTGGGAGGTCTCAATGCGATTCCTCTTATTTTCAGTTCAATGGTCGCCATGACGGTTCTGCTTGTTGAAATTGATTTCATTGAAGAGACATTCCTTACAACTGACCTTAAAAGACTGGGAGGAATATCAAGATATCTGAATCATTCTCCATTGATATTTATAATGGCGTTTATCGCCCTGATAGGACTTCCGCCTATAAGCATGCTCGGGTCGAAATCATTTACAATTGATCTGCCGTTCATGTTTAAGGCATTTTATGTATTTTCAGTTTTTGCTGTAGTGCTGATTTCATTCAAAGCCTCTGCTCTGCTGTTTTTCACTGAATCCGAATATTCCGGAATAGCAGTATTTGACTATAGGAAGATTGGCAGTCGTCTTTATATATATTTTCTTTTTGCCGCATTGATATTTATTTTGCTTTTCCCATTCTGCTTCAATTCAATATGCGATGCAATAAGAAGTTCAGACACAGGAATATCCGTTCTTATTGCAGATACGGATATGCAGAGAACGGGAGTTTTTCTTAATTTCGCTCTTTTTATATTTATTCTGATTTCCATGTATTTAAGGAAAAAGACTCTTCCTAAAACATCTTCAAAGCCGGATAAAAGAGTTTCGGAGATTGTGTATGATTCAAAGACTATACTTCATTCTTTTGACAGAAATATAAATCTCAATGGAGTAAATTTTTACGGATATAATGAGGAAAAGAGCGGCAAATTCGGCAAGTATGCGGATTTGGACGGCGCTGTCAGGTTTTTAAGCGGAATGATATCTGATATAGGCGGTTTCTCAGTGAAATTCTATCAGCGCAGTTTTACTGCTGTTTTTCTAATAGTGATAATTTTTGTAATTGCATTTGCTCTTCTGTCCGGAGTTGTATTATGATATACTTCATAAATACTGCAATTCTTCTAATTGTTTTCATCGTATCTGCGGAAATTATTGATAAAATAATATCAGTCAGAATGTGCGGAAGAAGGATTCCCCCAATAAGGCATTTAATTTTTGATGGAGCTGATGTGTGCCTTCAGAGAACTGATATGAAACTCCTCATAACTGCGGCGCCCTTCATTTTAACGGCATTCAGCATGCCTTCGCATAATGAATTTTATTCCTTCAACGGCTCCTGCCTGAACATTATGCTATTGTTTCTGACATTCCCGTTCGGATACGGTTATCTGATTTACAGACACGCCAATAAAATACAAACAAGGAAATTTAATATTGTTGTAATCTCTTACTTCATAAATCTCTTCTCTTTTTTTGTGATATATCTTGTCATGATGGATATATCAGGAATAAAAGACATGAACGGATTTATTTTTCTTCAACAGGGCGGAGCAGACAGATGGCTGATGTACAAGAATCCTCTCATGTTTTTTCCCGCTTTGATATCATTGTACGCGACTTCCGGCTTTTCACCGTTTTCCGGAATGACAAAAGATGCTGTGCGTGATTTAAATTATATTGACGAGAAGGCAGAGAGAGTTCTTATCACATTGGGATACTTGTCAAGATATTCATTGTTTGTCTTTTTTGCCGATATATTTCTCGGAGGAGCAGCGAATATTCTGACTATGTTCATAAAAGTTATAATTCTTAATTCCGTTTTTACAGTCATATCAATGCTCTTTCCGAAAATCGGAATGAAGAACACAATATTTTTCAATATTTTTTTGTTATCTCTCGTGATTGTCATAAGAGTCATTTGGGGAGCGCTATGAAGAAAAAGACAAGAAGATATTATTATCTTTACGGATCAGGATGCTGTTTTCCTTCAGTCATTGCATTATCCTCTCCTGAAATAGATACTGAATATTTTGGATTATTCAAAACAGATTCTCTGGAAATAGCTGATGTAATTATACTTTACGGTTGTATAAATAGAGAGGCAGAGGCAGAATTTGAGGAGCTTATTTTGAATTGCGGCAGAGACATACCGATTATTAAAGCAGGAAAGTGCATTTTAAGAGGATGCGCGGAATATGAGGCAAATGATAAAATAAGAAGAAAAATCGCATATTCAATAGAATCCTGCCCCTTTCAGCCGGAAGAACTTATGAATGCTGTAAAAAAATTACTTAAAACAAAAGAAGCATAAAATGAACGACAAATATTATGAAATAGGGTTTTTGACTCATGATATCCGAATGGTAACCGGAGCTGATGTCAATTACAACAGTTCGAGCAGGTATGTCAATATTTCCACAAAAAGAGAATCACTCACTTTTCTTCTTGATTTCCTGTACACCAAGTGGGGATTCAATTATCTTCTGCTTATGAATTGTATAAACGAAGAAAAGGGTTTCACTCTTCAATATATTCTTTCATCAAGAAAAATATTATACCCTATTATTGTCAGGATTTTTCTTCCGAAAGACGCTCCTGTCTTCACTACTGTCGGAATGATACACAAAAGCGCTTATCAGTATGAAGCGGATATTTACAAAAAGCATAAAATTGTTTTTGAAGGAAACAATGACACACTTTCATACTATGTGAAAAATGTTTTCGGCGGTGAAATTGAAAATGAATAAGAAATATCCAAGATTTATCTACATTCCTCTAAGAGAGACTGTAAATGGATGCATGAGAATTGAATATGAAATTGAAAACGGAAAACTAAACTCTCCGACTGTGGATTATTCAAGCGAAAAATTGAGCGATTCTTCAGTTTTAATTCTGAATTCGTATATGAAGAATATCCCTCTTGTCAGCAGACTCAGTTTTACAGACAACTATGCATGCGAGGAATTGTACGCTTCGGCATTGGAGGAGCTTATGAACATAGAGGTGCCTGAAGTTGCGAAGTATTTGAGGGTGATGATTCTGGAGCTTTCAAGAATAAGCGGATTCTTTTTGTACATGTTCAATGTGGCTTCCGCTATGGAATTTGAAATGGTGAAAATATGGGCATTGTCGGATATGAACAGAATAAGAAAATATATCAGTTTGATTAAGGGAGATGAATATTTCAGCCCCTATATTATTCCCGGAGGAGTGAGCGGAGGAGTCCTCTCACATACAATGAATCAGATATACTACGATCTGGAAAAAATACAAATCAGAATGAAGGATTATGATAAATTGTTTTTTGAAAATGAAATTTTCAAGCTGAAGACAAAGAATGTAGGAGTCATTTCAAAGCAGGTAATCACAGATTACGGCATAACCGGATTCATCTCGCGTTCAGCCAACATAACCTTTGATGTCAGGAAAAAACTTCCTTATGAAATTTACCATGAGACGCCAATTGAGAACAGGGTTTATGATAAATCGGATTGTTATTCAAGAATTATGAGCAAGAAAAATGATATGGACAATTCAATAAGGATTCTTGATTATCTCTTCTCTAACATTCCGAGAGGTTCTATATTTTTGAACAGAGACGCATATTCCTTGGATAAGATTAATATACCTGAAGGCAGATCCGTCAAAAGAGTGGAAGCCGCAAACGGCGAATTCATTTGCTTTGTTGAATCCGACGGAACAGACAAGCCGAAGATAATCAAATTCAGAAGTCCGATGTACATCACAGGTGGAAATTTTTTAAATATGATCCTTGAACAGACATCTCTTGATGATATAGATATTGTTCTTGCTTCGCTTTCTTTAATGCCTATGGAGATGAATATATGATAAAGATCGGCGGAATATTGGAGTCGCTTCTGCAGATAAAATATATAACAAGAAATTACGATTCTTCTCAGTCATATATAACCACTGCATCATCAAAGAGATATATTAATACTGACATAAAGTCATGCGATTCATGCGGATTGTGCGAAAGTGTGTGCATCACAAACGCAATAACAGTTGATGAAAAATCTGTAAATATCAATGAAAAATGCATTTTATGCAGATTATGCATATCTGTGTGCCCCAAAGGCGCCTTATCCGAAAAGATAATAAATGAGGAGGAGACTGCTGATGAAAAAAAATTGTAAATCTCTGCCGCAATATACTCTTAAAAGACTTACAGAATATCTAAATATACTTTATCAATTGCGAGAAAAGGGGATTTCTTCAATATCTTCCGGTGAACTTGCTCAAAGAATGAATATAACTGATGTGCAGGTGAGAAAGGATTTGTCATGCTTTGATTCAATAGGAAAGAGAGGAGTCGGGTATGACATTGATAAATTCATCAGTATAATTGAGGAGGACCTCGGTTTGAACAGAGAATTGTCAGTTATAATTATTGGAGCAGGCAGATTGGGATCCGCTCTGATACATTATAAAAGACTCTCAAAAGCGAGATTCAGGGTTAAGGCGGGGTTCGATATTGCAAAAGACAAGATAAACAAAACAATAAATAAGGTGAAAATATTTTCAATTGAAAAACTTGATGAATACCTGAAAGAGAATAAGATTGATATTGCAGTATTTACTGTGCCTGAAGATGAGGTTGAAGGCATTATGGATATAATAAAAAAATCCGATATAAAGGCAATTCTTAATTTCTCTCCGGGCATTATTAACAGCAGAGAGAATTTGATTGTAAGGAATCTCGACATTGTATCCGATTTTAAGATACTCTCATACAAAATAAAGGAGAAGAATAATGCTGATTAAAATATCAGGGAAGGAGCCGAAGCTTCCGTTTTATCTTTCACACGACTCTGACCTCATAGGCGATGTGAGATGCGGTGAAATGTCTTCCGTATGGTTCAAATCGGTTTTACGCGCGGATATAAATTACATTGAGCTTGGGAAATATTCAAACATTCAGGATATGTGCGTCTGCCATGTGACTGAAGACCTTCCTTGTATTATTGGAGATTATGTGACAATCGGACATAATGCTGTTCTGCACGGATGCACAGTAGGAAATTATGTCTTGATAGGAATGGGAAGCACTATACTGGATAAAGCGGTGATTGGAGAGGGTTCTGTGATTGCGGCAGGCACGGTTGTCAAAGAGGGGATGATTATTCCGCCGCTATCTCTTGTAGCCGGTGTTCCCGGAATTATTAAAAAGACTTTGGGGCAAGAGACTATTGAGCATTTAAAAAAGCACGCTCTCTCTTATGTCGAATATGCAAAATCAATGAAAATCAATGCCGTGGAATTAAGGAGTTGAATATGAAAGCGGAATCAACATGATTGATTTATCTTCTCTTAAAAACGGAAAATATTTTGTTCAGATGAAGACAGAGGGGAACACTTCTCAAAAAATCATAATTTTAAAATAGATTTCGGTTCCAATCAGAGCAGATTTAGCGCTAATGCAGTTTATAAGACTGCATATAGTGTTTTTTATGACAATTAAATTATATTTTATATTTGCTTATACTTGACTTTAACGATAAAAATATATATAATTATTTCAATTGTGGGTGGATTGCTGGCTGCGAGCTTTGGCTTGAGGAAAGTCCGAACTCCGCAGGGCAGGATGCCGGGTAACTCCCGGGGGGCGAAAGCCTACGGAAAGTGCAACAGAAAATAAACCGCCCGTCTAAAGCGGGTAAGGGTGAAAAGGCGAGGTAAGAGCTCACCATCAGTCCGGGCAACCGGCTGATTGGCAAACCCCATCCGGAGCAAGATCAAACAGAGGTTTGGCTCGCCCGGCCGATACCTCGGGTAGATCGCATGAAACAATCGGCGACGATTGTTCAAGACAGATGGCCAGTTTAACAGAATTCGGCTTATGATCTGCCCACAAAAAATTTTTATCGGAGGTTTTTTGAAAGAATACTACATTGACGAACTCAAACAGCACATCGGTGAAAAAGCAAAGCTCAAAGGATGGGTTTATAACACACGTTCAAGCGGAAAAATTTCATTTTTAATGCTAAGAGACGGAACAGGAATAATTCAAGCTGTGCTGTTTCATCCCAACCATACTGAAGAGAGAGTAAAGAGATTCGCAGAACTTACTCAAGAGGCTTCGGTTATTGTCGAAGGTTTGGTAAAAGAGGATAAGAGGTCTCCTATAGGCGTGGAGATTGACATTGAGGAATTTGAGATGCTTGGAAAATCAATTGACTATCCGATTTCTCCAAAAGAGCACGGAGTCGATTTTCTGCAATCCAACAGACATTTGTGGCTACGCTCCAAAAGACAAATGGCAATTATGAAGATACGCTCCGACACCATATTTTATGCCCGCGAGTTTTTCAACAATCTTAATTTTTTGTGTATTGATGCTCCCATATTCACTCCTTCGGCATGCGAAGGCACTACGACGCTTTTTGAAGTGAATTATTTTGATAATAAAAAAATTTATCTCTCCCAATCCGGTCAATTATATATGGAGGCGGCCGCACTTGCTTTTGGAAAAGTATATTGCTTCGGTCCCGCATTCAGAGCGGAGAAATCAAAGACAAGGCGGCATCTCACAGAATTCTGGCAGATTGAACCTGAGGTCGCGTTCTTTGACATTTCACAGGATATGCAACTTGCAGAGGATATGGTTTTTTACATACTGCAGAAGCTTCTTGAAAGGCGGCAGGAAGAATTTAAAATACTTGAAAGGGATATAAAACCTCTTGAAAATGTAAAGAAGCCTTTTTACAGATTATCCTATACTGATGCTATAGAGCTTCTTAAAAAGAAGAAAATTGAAATAAACTGGGGAGACGATTTCGGTGCTCCTGATGAATCTGCCATATCTGAAGAATTCGACAGACCCGTATTTATTCACAGATACCCATCCAAGATAAAGGCATTCTATATGAAGCATGACAAGGATGACGATAATCTTGCTTTGGGATTTGACATGATTGCAGGCGAGGGCTATGGAGAGACAATCGGAGGCGGGCAGAGAGAGGAGAATATTGAAGTTCTTTTGAAGCGTCTTGAAGAACACAAACTTCCGCAGGAGGCATTCAACTGGTATCTCGATTTGAGAAAGTACGGAAGCGTTCCGCACGCTGGTTTCGGAATGGGAATTGAAAGATTTGTGCAGTGGATAACAAAGACACAGCATATAAGAGAAGTTATACCGTTCGCAAGAACAATGGATAGAACAGAACCATAAAATTAACGAAAAATAAACATGAAACAAACAATTGAAATTTATTATAGAAAAAATAACATAGGAGGCAAAATGAAAAGGATGTTAGTGTTGATGATTCTTCTGATTTCAGCAGTGAACATTTTTGCATTGAAAATCAATGAGTTTATTGTTACACCGACAAGCGCGGAAGCAATAGAAATATATAATGAGTCAGGTGGAGCTGTTGATGTCATCGGATACAAACTTTATGTAATAGGAACAACGAAGACAGACAGCACGACTTTTAAAACATACTCAATTCCTGCAGGCGGATACAAGTCATTTGCATTGGGAGTTGCTGAGTTTAATGAATCACTCGGACTTTCAAATGACGGAGCAATTATAAAAATCTACAATTCTTCTAATGTGCTTCTTGATTCAGTGGGATACGGAGACATGGGCCCCGCTCCTGCTCCGATTTACAATTTTTCATGCGCGAGAGTTACAAATACAGGAAACAATGCCAATGATTTTAATATGGATTTCACTCCTTCAATGGGAGCTGTAAATTCCAGTGTTGTTTCACCTGCATTAGGAACAGGAAATGTATTCATCAATGAAGTATTCCCGCATGACACTTTTGATACTGTGGCGGCTGTTGTTGAATTTGTAGAATTATACAATAACTCAAATACTGCTGTTGATATAGGAAATTGGGTTATAGTGTGCGATGATGATTATTATGTGCCTGCGGCAACCAACATACCGGCTTACGGATATTATGTGCTCTATGATAATGTATGGCCTGGAACTGCTCCATACTTCTATCTTGATTCATGGAGAGATAATATTTATCTCTACACAGGAACAGGAGTGAGAGTGGATCAGGTGGGATGGAATGAATTGCCTGCGGATTCTTCATTCTCAGTGAGACCTAATGGAGTAAGGTCTGTTTACAGCGGATACAATACTGCAACATCTCCCGATTTTGAGATTTATACTCCCACTCCGGGAGCGGTAAATCCTGTGGATGAAGCATATTCACTGAATAACAAAACATTTGATGTAAAAGTGCAGTCTTTAAGCAATGTGGGAATCATGATTGAGAATCCTTCAAATATAAACGGATCTATGGAGATACTTGATATAAACGGCAGAGTTCTTTATTCAACATTCATTAAGAATCTTGTCTTTGACACAAAGGCAGGAACATACTTTGTGAAGACATTGATTGACGGAGTATCATCCACAGTTAAAGTAAATGTAATTAAATAGGAGGAATCAATGAAAAGATTGACATTGTTTCTGATATTTGCGGTTTTGTCACTTGCGGTCTTTGCAAGGCCTTATGTGATTATTAATGAATTTATGTACGATACGCCGGGCAATGACACAAATTGTTATGTGGAATTGAAGGGAACTCCGGGAGCGTCTCTTGATTCAGTAAAGATATATGTTATCAACGGAAATGGCGGAACAACTGATGACCTTCTAAGTCTTGCGGGGTACACGATTCCTGCAGACAGCTATTTTGTAATTGCGCAGTCATCTAATGTTCCTAATTTTGACATCAATGCCGGCGGCACAGCTGATTATCAGAATTCGGGAAGCAGCGGTTATAACGGTGTGGATAACATTCTTCTCGTTTACGATTCAATAGGACTTGCATCAAGGGTAGTGCTTGACGCAGTCGGATACGGACTTCCGGCAACGACTTCCGCTGACTCGATATTCAGAGGTGAAGTGTGGCCGACATACGATGTCTCTCCTTACAGAGATACTCTAACTATTCCTATATCTATATATTTTGCAACTATGGCAAGATATTCTCCCATGGATCTTAATAACAATTATTATGATTTTGCCCACTTCATGGTTAAGACACCGGGAGCTGCCAACAAAACAACAAAGAGTGTTTCAATTTATGATGTTCAGTATTCTACAGATACTCTTTCTGCAATTAGGGATACTACGATTACTTGCGAGCCTCTTATTGTTACTGCTGTCTTTGATACTATCTACTATGTTTCATCTGCAACAGGCGGCGAATGGAATGGCGTTTGCGTTTACAGAGACATTAACCAGACAACATGGTCTGTTGGAGATTCTATAAGGTTAATTCACGGACTTGTTTACGAAAACTACAAGAGAACCGAAATAAGAAGCGCTGGGACAGTCTTGTATGCAATGGGAAATGACCCTTCAGTTATTATCCCTACAGAGATTGTTCTCGGAGACGCCGGTGAATCTTACGAAGGAGTTCTGATAAAGCTGAACAATGTCACAGTTGTTACTGCTCCAGATGCTAATGGCGAATGGAAAGTATCAAACGGAACTGACACATTGACTGTTGACAACTTGGCATCTTATACGGTTCCTTCAATAGGAGCGAAAATAAATATTGCAGGAATATTGGATTATTCCTTCGGCATATATAAGCTTCAGCCGCGCGGAAATTCGGATATCACTCTATTATTTTACTCAATAGAAGGCACAGTCTCACTTAGTGATGCGCCTGCTGATTCTTCAGGAACAATTGTAACAATAGATGAAATAAATTTGTCTGATACAACTGATGTCCATGGTCATTTCATTTTCCCTGATGTTCCAAGTGACACATACACATTTATATTTGAACACTCGGGATATGTAACAGAATCATTGATTTACTATGTGAACGGCGGGACAATTATGAATGTAACTTTGAATAAGTATCCCACATATACATTGTCAGGAATAATCGGGCTGAATGACAATCCTACAGATACTCTTGGAGTGTCAGTGACATTGAGGGATTCACTTACTGTTGTTAATGTCGAAACGGATTCTTCAGGATATTATGAAATAACAGGTATTTTAGCAGGAAATTATTCTCTGGTAATATTAAAGGATTATTATTCACAGGATTCTTTGGATATCACGATATCCTCCGATACCGTATATAATACATCTCTTGACAGACTCACTGGAACAATATGGGGTTATGTCGGACTAAATAATGCTCCGGCAGATTCATCAGGGAGCATTGTGATAATCGACGGTTTAATGTTAACAGACACTACTGATGTTCACGGAGAATACGGATTCAGCGGATTAGATCTCGGTTATACTTACTCTTTGATATTCCAGCACACTGACTATATAGCTGATACAAATGATATATTCCTTGACATTTCAAGCGATCAGTATAATGTCACTCTGATACAGATTTCAGGAATAACTGATGAGACTGTTGAAAAAGTAATAGTTGAGAATAACGAATCCGGTTTGTCATTTACATATAACAAATCTGTTGACACTCCGACAGTTATGCGCTTGTATGATCTCACAGGAAGAAATGTGATGACTCAGGACATAATGGGTTCAAAAGGAGTTTACTCGCTTTCAGTCAATAAAAAATTGTCCAAAGGCGTATATTTCATCCAGATAACAGGAGAGGAAAAGCCATTTGTAAAGAAATTCGTGATAATAAAGTAATTTTTCAATTCTAAAAATATATAAAGAGAGGCGCTATACAGCGCCTCTCTTTATATCAAGTAATAATGCACTTATAATAAATCAATTATATTGAAAAAAAATCAAAATTGAGTATAATCTCATTCAAAAAAAAGGAGATTCGATGAAAAAAATTTTAGTGACAGGTTCTGTCGGTCAAATAGGATCTGAGTTGACTTTGGCTCTCAGAAAGAAATATGGAGCAGAGAATGTGATAGCATGCGGTCACAGTAAGAGACCGTCGGAAGAGCTTCTCGGCTCTGGTCCTTTTGAATTCATGGAAGTGAGAAAGTATGATGAAGTAAAGTCTGTTATTGAGAAGTATGATGTGGGTGTGATTTACCATCTTGCCGCATTGCTCTCTGCTGTGGGTGAATCCAATCCTCAGCTTGCATGGGATATAAATGTGAACGGACTTATGACGGTTTTGGAGATTGCAAGAAATTACAATTGTTCGGTCTTCACCCCCAGTTCAATAGGAGCATTCGGTCCGTCAACTCCTAAGAACGGAACTCCGCAGGATACGATACAGAGGCCTACATCAATGTATGGCATAACAAAAGTGTCGGGTGAATTATTGTGTGACTATTATTATTCAAAATACAAAGTTGATACAAGAGGACTCAGATATCCCGGAATCATATCTTATGTCTCTCCTCCGGGCGGCGGCACTACCGATTATGCTGTTGATATATATTATAAAGCTCTTGAAAACAAGAAATACACATGCTTTTTGAAATCAGACACAAAACTCGACATGATGTATATGCCTGATGCTCTTAACGCCGCAATCAATCTTATGGAGGCAGACCCGTCAAAACTCAAGCATAGAAACGCCTTCAATGTGACTGCAATGAATTTTACTCCCGAACAGGTTACTGCATCAATAAAAAAGAGAATTCCGGAATTCAAAATTGATTATTCGATTGATCCTGTGAGACAGGGTATTGCAGATTCATGGCCTGATTACATGGATGATTCGACTGCAAGGAAAGAGTGGGGATGGAAACCAGTGTACAATCTGGAGAAGATGACTGACGATATGCTGAAAAATCTCTCTTTGAAATTAAATATAAAATATTAGGAGGATGTATGTCAAGTGATAAACTTTGTAAAATTCTTAAAGAACAGGTTGCCGATCTAAAGGCAAGAAATGTGAGCAAGGGAACCGAGTTGGTGATAACAGGAGTGAAGAATGCGGAAGGCAAAAAAGGACCGCGTTATTTTGTAGAAGGATTCGGAAATAAAGAATTTCTTAAAATGAATTCCAATTCATATCTCGGATTATCTCTTAGAAAAGATATGATTGAGGCTGAAGAATCTGCAGCCAAAAAATTCGGAGTAGGTCCGGGCGCAGTAAGATTTATAAGCGGAACTTATGCGATACATCTTGAACTTGAGAAGAAACTTGCGGCATTTCATAAAAAAGAGGCCGGAATGATTTTCTCCGCCGCCTATGTTGCAAGCATGAGCGTGATTGTTCCTCTTACTACAAAAGATACGATTATTGTTTCAGACGAACTTAATCACAATTGCATAATCAATGCAATTCGCCTCTCTCGTCCGCTTGATAAATCGATTTACAAGCATAATAACATGAATGACCTTGAAGCTCAGATAAAATCCTTTGTCGGAAAAGGAAAGAGAATGCTTGTTATTACAGACGGAGTATTCAGCATGAGGGGAGACAATGTCCCTATGGCTGAATTTGTAAAAATCTGCAAGAAATATGAGAATGAGTTTGAAGAAGGAATCATTACAATAGCTGATGACTCACACGGAGTGGGAGCATTTGGAAATACAGGAAGAGGAACAGAGGAATATACAAATTCTACTGTTGATTTGCTTATAGGCACTCTTGGGAAAGCATTCGGAGTGAACGGAGGTTATGTGGTCGGACCTACAGCGATACTTCAATATTTCAGAGAGACTTCTCCTATGTATATTTATTCAAATCCGATAACGACTTCCGAATCTGCAGCAGCATTAAAAGCGCTTGAAATTCTTGACAGTCCTGAAGGACTCTCCATTTTAAAGCATCTGCGCGCTCTTACAAAGAAATTCAGAGATGGGCTTGTTGAAATAGGCTTCGAAACTCTTCCCGGAGAGCATCCTGTCGTTCCATTGATGGTGAGAGATACAAAAAAGACCTCTGACATTGTGCGTCATCTCACAGAGAACGGCATCTTGGCAACAGGACTTAATTATCCTGTTGTTCCTAAAGGAGATGAAGAGATAAGATTTCAGATTTCAGGCGACCATACGGCAGAGGATATTGATTTTGCTCTGTCAATATTAAAATCGTATAAGACAAGCGAAAAGAAATAAATAAAATAATGGAACACGGCAGTAAAAATACTGCCGTGTTTTGATCCTATATAAAATATTTTTTACAAATTTCAATAAAATAATATTTTTACAATATTTTTATTTAATAATATATTTTGAGTGTGTATATGAAATTATCATCCGATATTATCTAAATATTGACATATTCAATATTTTCTGTTAAAATATGTTCTTTAATTTTCATTATCTTATTAGGAGGTATAATGACACATAAAATAGAACCGAATAATGTTCTCAGCGAACTTTCAAAGTTCATGCTTGCCGACGGATTTGACATAGTATTTGACAATGACAAATCCCACGGCTCTTATTTCTATGATTCAAAGAACAAGAGGGAGATACTTGATTTCTTCACATTCTTTGCATCTTCACCTATAGGGTTCAACCACAAGAAGCTCAACAATAAAGAGTTTATTGAAAAGATAGGAAAAATAGCTCTTCACAAGCCGTCGAATTCCGATATCTATACTGTCGAAATGGCAGAGTTCGTATCCACATTTGCAAGAGTTGCAAAACCCGAATGGATGAAGTATTTGTTCTTCGTATCTGGCGGAGCGCTTGCTGTTGAAAATGCCTTAAAAACTGCATTTGACTGGAAGATAAGAAAGAATCTTTCTAAAGGAAAGGGCGAGAAGGGAAATAAAATTCTGCATTTCAAACATGCTTTTCACGGAAGAAGCGGTTATACTCTTTCGCTGACAAACACATTCGATCCGAGAAAGACAAAGTACTTTCCAAAATTCGACTGGCCGAGAGTCGAAAGCCCCGCATTGCATTTTCCTGTTGATGAACAGGAGATAGAAAGAATTAAAAAAGAAGAAATTAAAATAATGAATGAAATTTCAAATATAATAAAGAATGACGGTGATGATATTGCGGCTCTTTTGATTGAACCGATTCAGGCAGAGGGCGGAGACAGGCATTTCAGGCAGGAGTTCTTTGAACAGTTAAGGAAAATCACTCTTGACAATGATATTTTATTCATAGTTGATGAGGTTCAGACAGGAATGGGAATGACAGGCAAATTCTGGTGCATAGAGCATTACAATGTAAAACCGGACATTATTTCATTCGGAAAAAAATCGCAGATTTGCGGAATAATAGCATCAGACAGAGTGGATGAAGTGAAGGACAATGTCTTTGTTGAAGCATCAAGAATCAATTCCACATGGGGCGGAAATCTTGTCGACATGGTGCGCTCCGATTACATATTAAGAATAATTGAAGAGGATAAGCTTGTTGAAAACGCAGGAAAGATGGGAACGGTTCTTCTTGACGGAATGAAAGGCATAAAGACCGATAAAATGTCAAATATACGCGGAAAGGGCCTTTTGATTGCTTTTGACCTCGCCAATTCCAAAGAGAGAGACAGGATGTTTGACAAACTCTTTGAAAACGGATTATTTACAATTAAATGCGGAGAGAAATCAATTCGTTTCCGTCCTCCATTGAATTTGAATAAAGAGGATGCACTAAAAGGAATTGAGATACTTGAAAAATCACTCAAACAGATATGAGGAGAATATCACTTATTGAAACTGAAAAAGAAATAAGGTGATGCAAAAGTAATATGGAATTATCAAAAATACTCTTCGCCACGCTCAAGGAAGTTCCAAAAGACGCTGAAGTGATTTCTCACAAGCTTATGCTCAGGGCTGGATACATCAGGCAGACTGCAAGCGGAATATATTCTTATCTTCCTTTCGGATTGAAGCTGATTGAGAATGTCAGAAAAATAATCAAAGAGGAGATGGACAGAATAGGTGCGCAGGAGCTTCTTCTGCCGATATTGACTCCAAAGGAGATATGGACAGAGTCTAACAGGTGGAAGGATTTTGGAGACAATATGTTCAGAGTGAAGGACAGAAAAGGCAGAGAATTCGCTCTCTCTCCTACGCATGAAGAAATAATCACCGACCTTGCAAGGCGGGAGATAAAATCCTACAAAGAGCTACCGCAGATATGGTATCAGATACAGATAAAATTCAGAGATGAGCCGAGGCCGAGAAGCGGACTTCTCAGGGTCCGTCAGTTTGAGATGAAGGATTCTTATTCTCTTGATACTGATTTTGAAAAACTTAATATTGCTTATGAAAAACACAGGTCAGCGTATAATAGGATTTTTAAGAGATGCGGACTTGAGTTTTCTGTGGTAAATGCCTCTTCGGGGCTTATGGGCGGGAAAAAATCGGAAGAGTTCATGGCTTTCTCCGAAAATGGAGAGGACAATATAATTGTGTGTTCTTCATGCAAAGCCGCATCCAACTCCGAAGTGGCGAGATGCAGGCTTGATTACAATGACGGTAAGAGCAGTCCTCTAAAAGAAGTGCATACACCCGTTGAAGGCACAATTGAATCCATAAGCAGTTTCATGAATATAGAAAAATCTTCATTGATGAAATCAATACTTTTCATTGTGGAGAGCAATCCTGTCTTTGCTTTGATTCCCGGAGACAGGGAGATTGACGAGAACAAACTCTCGCTTATATGGGGAGAAAAATTCAGGTATGCCAATGAAGAGGAGATTGAAAAGCATCTCTCTGCTCCCAAAGGATACATCTCTCCTGTGGGCAAGAGCATAAAAACATTTGCCGACCATTCTCTTAATAACAGAGTCAATCTCGTGTCCGGAGCAAATAAAAAGGATTATCATTTTACAGGAATAGATGTGGCAAGAGATTTAGAATCTATTGAATTCGCAGACTTGATCAAAATCAATGATAAAGACAAATGCCCGGACTGCGGAGGAGAACTGAGAGTCGCAAAGACAATAGAGATCGGACATATATTCCAGCTCGGCACAAAATACTCAGAACCGATGCAGGCTCTCTTTCTTGATTCTGACGGAAGCAGGAAGCCGATAGTTATGGGATCATACGGAATCGGACTCGGAAGAGTGGCTTCGACTATTGCAGAACAGTATAATGACAAGGATGGCTTAAAATGGCCCATGTCAGTCGCTCCGTTCAAGGTGATAGTAATTCCTCTGAATACCTCCGAAGAGAATCAGATGACTGCCGCAAGGAAACTTTACGAAGGACTTAAAGCTTTTGATGCTCTTCTTGATGACCGCGATATAAGCCCCGGAGTGAAATTCAAAGATTCCGACCTTGTAGGGATTCCTGTAAAAGTTATATTCGGAAGAAGTTTTGCTTCTGAGAATAAAGTTGAGATTCAGCTTAGAAAAGACAATTCGAAATTATTAGTCTCTTTGGAAGATGCTGAAGAGACAATTAAAAAAATAATTAAAGAGGAGATGGAAAAATACAATGCTGTTTGAACAATTGAATGAGAAAATACTTGAAATGGCGCAGAGCCTTATTTCAAGAGACGACATGAAGGAGAGAAAAATCTCTTTGAGAGAAGTCCTGATTACGAAATCAGCGAGGCCTCTTGTAAGAGTTTATCTTGACAAAGAGAACGGAGTAAATATATCGGATCTTGCGTATTTTCATAAAGAGTTTGAAATACTTCTTGACGCAGAGGATTTGATAAAATCAAGCTACACTCTGGAGGTTTCCTCTCCGGGTGAAGAGAAAAAGAGATAATAGGAGGTACAGTGGATACAAGGGAAATTATTGATGCAATGAAAGAAATAGGCGCAGTTAAGAATATTGATAAAGCGCGCGTCAAGACTATCATTGAAGATGCAATTAAAAAAGCTGCAGCAAAGCATTTCGGAGAAGGCGCAGAATACAGAGTTGATGTCAATGAAGCCACCGGAGTAATAGACATCAAAAGAGTCCTGATAGTAGTAGAAGAGGTAGAAGAGCCTGATTTTGAAATAAGCCTTACTGAAGCGCACGAATTTGACGAATCTGTTGAGCTTGGGGATGATTTTATTGAGGAGCTTAACATCAACAACTTCGGCAGAAAAGCAATCACGACAATGAAACAGTACATCACTTCAAATGTTTTGAAAGAGGAGAGAATATCATTGTTCAATGATTTCTCGACTAAAATCGACAATCTTGTAAACGGAAACATAAAGAAGATTGACAAGAAATATGTTTATGTCAATCTTCACAGAATTGAGGCGAGAATGCCTCTTGATGAAGGTATTCCGGGAGAGAGATATCGACTTGGCGGGCTTATAAAGGCGGTTGTGCTTGAAGTGAGAGAGACGAAGAGCGACCCTGAAATAGTGCTTTCAAGAAAATCCGACAAGTTTCTGCAGAAGCTTTTGGAATTTGAAGTTCCTGAAATTGAGGAGGGAACGGTCATTATTAAAGGTATAGCGCGAATATCCGGAAAGAAATCAAAAATCGCAGTAATGTCTGTGGATGATAAGATTGATCCTGTCGGCGCATGCGTCGGAGTAAAGGGTTCAAGAATACATACAATCATCCGTGAATTGAACAATGAGCATATAGATATTATCCAGTGGTCAAATGACCCGATAATTTATACACAGAGAGTTATATCGCCCGGAGTGGTAATCAGGGCGTTTAAGAATGAAGATACAAAAGTAATGAAACTCATTGTAAAGGATGATACTCTTCCGAAGGCGGTAGGAAAAGACGGAGTTAATGTGGATTTGGCGAGCAAACTCACAGGATGGAAAATACAGGTCATAGGAGAGAACGAGTTCAGAGAATCAAGCAAAGAGTCGGAAAAAATAAATGTTATTTACAGGCTTGAAGGTCTGACTGAAAATCAAAAAGAAAAACTGATTGAGGCGGGTTTCAAAACAGCAGAGGAAATAATTGCAAAGGGCGAAGATGAACTTGTTAAACTTGAGGGCATCGGGAAGAAGGTTGCCAAGAAGGTTGTGGAAGCTGCTGAAGAATTCTTAAAACCAACGGAGAAAAATGAAAATGAGTGAAATGCAGTTTAATGTTCTTGCAAAGGAATTGGGTGAAAAGGCTACTGACTTAATAAAGGCGGTAAATAAGAAATTCAAAGACGCAAATATAAAAGAGAGAGCTTACACCTCAAAGATGACTGATGAATGGATTGATTACTGCAGAGGCCGTTTTGCCAAGCATTATAAAAAAGAAACTGCTGAGGAGCAGAAAGCAGAAGCAACCCAGCAAGCATCAAAAGCAGGCAGAAGATTCGTAAAAATAGAAAAGCATATAAAAGAACCGCCGCAACCTACTGAAGAAGAGCTAAAACAGCAGGAAGAGGAGAGACTCCGAGTTGAAAAAGAGATTGAAGATAATAAGAAGGCAATTGAAAAAGAGAAGAAGAGACAGGAAGAGACTGCGGCAAAGGAAAAAGCAAGAAAAGATGAGATTTCTGCAAAAAAAGGAATGATTGAAGTTAAGATACTTGAAGATAAAAAGGAAGAAGCAAAATCCTCAGAATCAAAAGACAAGTCAGGCCAAACAAAGCCTGACCAAAACAAACCGAACAGAATTCAGCATCTGCATCCAAATCAATACAGACAGCCGCAGCAACCATATAGAAAATTTGAACCGAAACAGCCTGAAACACAGCAGGCTAAACCGGCATTTGAAGAGGTTAAGCCTGTTGCAGAGAATGGATCAAAGATTGTAACATCAGAGGATATATATTCAAAGAAAAAGAAGAAGAAGAGAAAAAAGAACATAGTTGACAAAGCAAAAATAGCAGAGTCAGTGGAAAAGACTCTTAAAGTAATAAGAGTCGGGAATATTGTTACCAAAAAGAAACACAAAGAGAAGAGCAAAGACGATGAAACTGATGCTGAAACAAAGAAAATCGCAATAACGGATTATATAGTTCTCTCTGATTTGGCTGACAAAATGCAGATTGACGCAGTCGAGCTTATAGAGAAAGCAATTGAAATGGGAATAATGGTCACAATCAACCAGAGAATAGATTTTGAAAATTCATCTCTTCTCGCTATGGAATTCGGATTTGAAGTCGAGAGAATAAAAGAGGAGGCGGCAGAGCAGAAGGAGCTTGACGATCAGGCATCAGAGGATGAAGAATACGAAAAGACCTTCAGACCGCCGATAGTGACTATTATGGGGCATGTTGACCATGGAAAGACGACTCTCATTGATTTTTTAAGAAAATCCAGAATAGTTGATACTGAACACGGAAGAATAACGCAGGATATAGGCGCATATACCATAAAGACAGAGCATGGCGTGATTACGGTTATTGATACTCCGGGCCATGAAGCGTTTACCGCAATGAGAGCGAGAGGCGCTCAGATAACCGATATGGCTATCATAGTGATAGCGGCTAATGACGGAGTTATGCCTCAGACTATTGAAGCTATTAATCACTGCAAAATAGCAAATGTGCCGTTCATCATCGCAATAAATAAGATTGATCTTCCCGATTCGGACATTGATAAAATAAAGAGGCAATTATTGTCGAACAATGTTATTTTGTCTGAATTCGGAGGCAATATTCCTTCCGTAAATATTTCAGCAAAGACAGGAAAGGGAGTCAGCAATCTGATAGAATCCATTCTGATTCAGGCGGAGCTCATGGATTTAAAGGCGGCGATTCAGGGCACAGTGAACGGAACTGTTATAGAAGTCAAACAGGACAAAGGTTTGGGCTCTGTGATTAACTGCATTATACAGAAGGGCGTTTTGAAGAAGGAGCAGGTCTTTGTAGTGGGAATGGTTTACGGAAGAGTGAGAAAGATGCTTAATGAGTTCAAAGAAGAAATAAAAGAAGCCACTCCTTCAATGCCTGTTATGATAGTCGGAGCAAGCGGTCTTCCTGAGGTTGGAGACAGACTGATGACTGTCGCTGATGAGAAAATTGCCCGCGAGATAGCCAGAAAGAGGCATTTCGCATACAAAGAGCAATTGATTAAAAAGAGAGAAATAACATCTCTTGACGGATTTGAAAAACAGCTGGAATTGATGAAGAAAAAAGAGATAAAGCTGATTTTGAAAGGAAAAGTATACGGAGCCATAGAAGCTTTGGCGGATTCTCTTCAAGTGATGACAAATGACGAAGTGCTTATAACAGTCATATATAAAGAGGTGGGAATTGTCACTGAAAATGATGTTAATGCGGCGATTGCTTCAAAGGCGATGATTGTGGCATTCAACACTCTTATTGACAATAATGCCAGAATCCTCGCTAAGAGGGAAGGCATAATAATCAAGCAGTACAATATCATATATGATGTTCTTGACGATGTAGTTGTCGCAATCAAATCAATGAATGAGCCGATATTTGAAAATGTCATAACAGGTACTGCTGAAGTCAGGCAGATATTCAAAATATCAAAGCTCGGTTCTGTAGCAGGATTATATGTGACGGAAGGGCACATAAGCAGAAATGGAATGATAAATGTTTTGAGAAAGGGAGAAGATATAGGAACATTTTCAGTGAAGACATTGAAAAGGTTCAAGGATGATGCCAAGCAGGTGGAGGCGGGTTTCGAATGCGCCATTCTTCTTGACGGGTTTGATGATTTTCAGGAAGGCGACATAATAAAATCAATTAGCAAAGTAAAGAAGGAAAAATAAAGTATGGTCAGTGAAAGACGACATAAAAGAATTGAAGGAGAGATTCAAAGAGTAGTTGCAACAGGAATAGAATACCTGAAAGACCCGAGACTCCGTTTGATAACAGTTACAAGAGTAGAAGTCACTGATGACCTTAAAACTGCTGTTGTTTTCTATGTATCTCACAAGAAAAATGATTATGTTCAGCAACATCTTGACAAAGTGCGCGGTCTTTTAAGGAGCAAAGTGAGCAAGGAGATAAATCTGAGATATACTCCTGAGATCAAATTCGAATATGATATGGGGCTTGACCATCAGATGTCAATGGAAAATCTTTTCAAAAAGATAAATAATGAAGAGAGCCGTCCGGAAGATTCTTGAATCTGAAAAGATTTTAATTCTTTCTCACAGAAGGCCTGATGGTGATTCCATAGGCTCACAGCTCGGGCTGGCAACTGCTCTGAAACTTCTAAAAAAAAGAGTCATCTGCATTAATGAGGATGAAGTTCCCGAAGTCTTCGGTTTTCTGAAGAGCAAGAAGCTTATTAAGACCAAAATAAAAATTCCAAGTGATATTGATCTGATTATATGCCTCGACATCTCCGGTTTTGACAGACTTGGAGAAAGGCTCTCCGGTGCAATAGCCAATAACAAAACTTATAAAATCAATATAGACCATCACACTTCAAATGAGAGATTCTGCGATTTGAATATTGTCGAAGAAGAGGCGTCATCCACTAGCGAGATGATTTATAATCTTATTAAAATGTTGAAAGTCAAACCTGACAACACAATAGCAGAGGCTCTCCTCACGGGAATTATAACTGACACGGGCGGCTTCAGATTTTCAAATACCGCCTCAAAGACTCTTACAATAACAGCTGATTTAATTGAATCAGGAGCCGACTTATCAAAACTTTCTGTTGAAATATATATGTCCAGACCATTTGCTAAAGTGAGGCTCTCTTCAAGAATGATAGAAAGAATGAAGGTGATTGGCGACAAAGCCTTTTCATATTTGAAGCTGAATGATTTCAGCGAGCTTGATGCTAAAATGGAATATACTGAAGGACTTGTGAATGAGATGCTGAATATAAAGGGCATCAATTTCTCTGTTCTTCTCACAGAAGAGAGGAAAGATTTAGCAAGAATATCATTCAGAAGCAAGACCGCAAAATACAATGCTGATCAATTTGCGGAAAAATTCGGAGGAGGCGGACATAAGTATGCGGCAGGCGGAAGATATAATGGATCTATTAAAGATGCTTTAAAGAATCTTGAAAAAGAGATACGCAAATTATGAAAAAAATTGTGACGGTTATAGGCGCAAGGCCGCAGTTCATAAAGCATGCCGCACTGCAAAATGAATTAAGAAAATCATTTAAGGAGATAACCGTACACACAGGTCAGCATTATGATGAAAATATGTCCGATATATTTTTTAAAGAGATGGGCATAAAGAAGCCTGACTACAATCTTGAAGTAGGTTCAATGTCCCACGCGGCGCAGACAGGATGCATGATGGAGAGGCTTGAAGATGTTTTTCTTCAAACGAAGCCTGATATGGTTATAATTTACGGAGATACGAACTCAACTGTCGCCGCTTCGCTTACAGCGTCAAAAATGCATATACCCGTCTCCCATGTTGAAGCAGGACTTCGAAGCTTTAATATGAGGATGCCTGAAGAGATTAACAGGATAATCGCAGACAGACTTTCGGATATCTTATTTGCCCCCACAAAAACATCCATGAAGAATCTGCGTGAGGAGAATCTTAAAGGAATACTCACGGGTGATGTCATGCTGGATGCATTTCTAAAATATAAAAGCAAGGCGGATTCAATAGATATAGAGGATGTAATACTCGGACTTAAAGAAGATTCTTATGCGTATATGACTCTTCACAGAGCTGAAAATACTCTTAAAGGGAATCTGAAAAAAATAATTAATAATATTTCTAAAATACCTATGCCTGTAATTTTTTCGGTTCATCCGAGAACTTTGAAAGTTATCGGAGAATTGTTTCAGGTAAAACAGAACAGAATAAAAAACATTCATCTGATTGACCCTCAGGGATATTTCAATAACATTGCTCTCATGAGCAGATCATTGTTAGTTATAACTGACTCCGGCGGTCTGCAGAAAGAGGCATATTTTGCAAAGAAGAGAATTATAACTGTCAGAGAAGAGACTGAATGGACTGAGACAGTAGATTCAGGATACAACACTCTGTGTCCTATGGCTGAAGAAATACATAAGAAGATATCCTTTAAACGGAAGCCTCTATACAAAAATTATTACGGTGACGGAGATGCTTCAATAAAAATATCAAGAAGAATTAAGGAGTATCTATGAAGGTAAAAACAGTTTTAATTTCACTTTACGACAAAGACAAAATAGAGATTCTTCTTGAACCCCTGGTCAAGAACAGAGCAGTTTTATATGCAACTGCCTCTACTGCCGAGCATATAAAAAAAGCCGGATATGAAGTTCATCTCACTGAAGAAATTACAGGAATATCAAGTCTGTTAAACGGCAGAGTTAAGACTCTCAACACAAAGCTCTTTGCCGGAATTCTTGCAAGAAGGGAACATGACGACATATCGGGAATTGATGTATTATTTGATATGGCCATTGTTGATCTGTATCCTTTTGAAAGCGCTTTTTCTAAGATGATGGATGCTTTCACCGAAGAGTCGGAGATGATTGAAAAAATCGATATAGGCGGCATTTCCCTTATAAGAGCAGCCGCAAAAAACTATGAGAATGTTGCAGTTATATGCGAAAAAATCGATTATGAAATTGTGGCGAACGAACTTAGTGAGAATGAGGGTCAGTTGAGCATAGAGACAAAAAGATTCCTTGCGCACAGAGCATTCAATAAAACAGTGGCATACGATTCCGCTGTAAGCGAATATTTTTCAATGATAACAAAACATTCTGAAATGCCTTCCCAAATGAATATTATTTTAAGGAAGGAATCCGAACTCCGTTACGGAGAGAATCCGCATCAGAGAGGCGGATTGTATTCCATATTTCCGAATTCATTAAGGAAACCCGGGATACACAGCCTTGATGTTTTTCACGGCAAAGAGATGTCTTTCAATAATTACCTTGACCTTGAATCTGCAATAAATATTGTAGGACTCTTCAATGAACCCACAGCGGCAATCATAAAGCACAATAACCCGTGCGGAGTGGGAACAGCTAATACTATAGCTGAGGCATACGAATACGCATATCTTTCAGATCCGAAATCAGCATACGGCGGAATTGCCGCTTTGAACAGGACATGCGATACTGACACTGCTGAGATTATGAAGACGCTTTTTCTGGAAGTAATATTTGCAGAGGATTTTACTGATGAAGCCAAACAGATTCTTGGGAAGAAAAAGAATCTCAGGCTTGTTAAAGGCAATATTAAAAACAGGCGGGAGATGGAATTTCGAAACATATCAGGAGCTATGCTTGTTCAGGACAAAGATAATGTTAAGGATTGTGAAAGCATACTTCAGATAGTAACAGAGAAACACCCGACTGACAAGGAAATCAAAGCGATGATGTTCGCATGGAATGTCGCAAGGAATGTCAAGTCCAATGGAATAGTCATCGCGACTCAAAACAGGACATTCGGAATAGGAGCAGGCCAGACTTCAAGAGTGGATGCTGTTGACATAGCCATTAAAAAGGCTGGGGGAATGACTGCATATACAGGCGGAAGCGCTGTTGCTTCCGACGGATTCTTCCCATTCAGGGATTCTATTGACGCAATATATAAATCGGGAATCTATGCCATTATCCAGCCGGGCGGTTCTGTCAATGATAAAGAGGTTATTGAGGCATGCAATGAATATCAAATTGCAATGGCATTCACAAACAAGAGGCATTTCAAACACTGATTATGGAAATATTCAAGAATAAACCGAAAAAAATAGGACTTGCTCTGGGAAGCGGAGCGGCAAAAGGGATATCGCAAATAGGCATCCTGAAAGTTCTTGATGAAATCGGGATAAAGCCGGATATAATAGCAGGCACTTCAATGGGGGCTCTAATAGGCTCTCTCTATGCCGGCGGAATGAATGCCAGAGAGATTCAGGAGCTGACTCTTGGGATAGACAAAAAAGAAATACGAAAACTCTTCAAAGTGACTCTCGACGGTCCGGGCTTCATTAACGGGCAGTTCATAGACGAATATCTTGATGAGATTCTTCCTTCAAAGAATATACAGGACCTTAAAACTCCTTTTGGATGTTGCGCTTGCAATATTCTTGACGGAAGAGAGATAATATTCTCAAAGGGTTCTCTATCAGATGCAGTGAGAGCATCAATATCAATTCCCGGAATACTCACACCGCACAAACTCGGGGACTTGACGCTTGTTGACGGAGGACTTGTAAATCCTGTGCCTGTTTCAATATGCAGGCAGATGGGAGCGGATTTTGTAATTGCAGTAAATGTGCTGAATACTCCGTGTCTGAAAAACAAGGTTTATGATTTTCCCGACAGAGTGAGAGAGATTCGGGATAAAGTAGATCTAAACAAAGCGGATAAACTAAATGAGAAAATCAAACTCTTCATAACAAAAGAGATTGAAACATTCGAACTTACTGCAAAGAGAATCGGTTCTCTTCTAAATCTGAATGATGAGATAAGCATTCTAAATATTATTTCTCAGACATATCTTATAGGTGAATCAAATCTTTCAAAATTCCGTCTTTCAACTGACAAACCAGATATTCTTGTTGAACCTAACATGAGGGGAGTGAGGCATTTTGATTTTGACAAAGCGTATGAGGCGATACTAATAGGAGAGAAGGAAATGTGGAAGGTCTCTGCTCAAAATAAAAATATGAGTAACTTAAAATGAACAACGGGCTTTTGAAGTATTATAAAGATAAATGTGAATTGTGCGCAAATTTATGCGGAACAGACAGGGAATCAGGCAAAGGAATGTGCAATGCCGACAAAGATATTTATGTGGCATCCGCAACTCTTCATTTCGGAGAAGAGCCACCGATAAGCGGAACAAGGGGAAGCGGAACAATATTTTTCACTCATTGCTCTTTGCACTGCGATTACTGCCAGAATTATCCGCTTTCTCAGATGGGTGTGGGGAATCATTATACTATTGAAAGACTCTCGGATAAAATGATTGATCTTCAAACCCGCGGCGCACACAATATTAATTTTGTCACTCCGACACACTATTCATACCATCTGTACGAATCAGTCTTTTCAGCAAAAGAGAAAGGTCTCAATATTCCTATAGTGTGGAATACTTCTTCGTATGAGAATCCCGAGACTGTCGGTTATATTGATGAAATTGTTGATATATATCTTGCAGATATGAGATATTCGAATGACAAAGACGCCTATGACTTTTCTCATGTCTCAAATTATACAAATACAGTGCGTCAGAATATAAAAAGGTTTCACAAATCAAAATCCAATCTTGTAATTTCAGATGACGGCATTGCGGTTAAGGGTCTTCTAATAAGAATACTCTTGCTACCGAATAAGGTTAATGAGATGAGAGAGATTCTCGATTTTATTAAAAATGAAATCGGGAATGATGCATTCATATCTATTATGTCCCAGTACGTTCCTTATTACAAAGCTTTTGAACACGGTGACCTAAAAAGACGGGTGACATTAGAGGAGTATGAAGAAATTGTCGAGTATGCTGATAAATTGAATTTTGAAAACGCCTTTATTCAAGAAACTGCGAACACGGAGGAATGATGATAAGAGCGGAAGTTTTGTCAAAATCGAAAGAATTCGACTCTCTCGGAATCAATATGACAAAAGAGATCAAGAGATATATAACTCATATAAAAGATGTGCGCACATCAGCAGTTTATATATTTGAAAAAGAGATTGACAAAAATTTCATAAAAGAGATACTGCAGGATGAAATAACAGATGAAATATATTTCAATAAAGAATCCGCAATAAAGGATGTTTTTTATATAGACATATTTGCTAAGAGTGGGGTTATGGACCCTGTTGCCGAGACTCTTTTGTCCTATTTGAAAAAGAGCAGTCAGGATTCCGGATCAATAAGGACTTGCAGAAGATTTTATATTTATACCGACAAGAAAATAAGCGGGGAGGAATTGGTTGCATTTCTTAAGAACAGATACTATAATCCGCTTATAGAGGAGCACGGAACTCTGCAACTCGGCAGAAATGTCTTTTCGGATAAGTTTGAAGTGAAGACTGTTTCAATGGACTTTGACCTTAATGAGCTTTCAAAGAAGATGACTTTGTCATTATCCCTTAAAGAGATGGAGAGAATAAAGGATTATTTCTATAATATTAAAAAAAGGAAGCCCACGGACATAGAACTTGAAACAATAGCTCAGACATGGTCGGAGCACTGCGTCCATAAGACAATGAAATCTCCCTATATGTACAAAGGAAGAAAGATTAAGAATTTATTTAAAGAGACCATAGTAAAGGCAACAGAGGTTATAAATCATCCTGATGCGGTTTCGGTATTTTCTGACAATGCGGGAATATTCAAATTTGATGAATTTACAAATGTGTGTTTCAAGGTTGAGACACACAACCATCCGTCTGCTCTTGAGCCTTATGGAGGAGCAGGGACAGGAACCGGAGGAGTTATCAGAGATATCATAGGCACAGGACTCTCCGCAAAGCCTATTGCAAATACGGATGTATTCTGCGTGGGAGAGGCGGGAAGCAAAGTGGAGGGAGTCATTGACCCTGAAGAGATACTTAAAGGAATTGTCTCCGGTGTGCGCGATTACGGGAACAGAATGGGAATACCCACTGTAAACGGAGCTGTTCACTTTCATAAAGATTATCTCGGAAATCCTTTGGTGTTCTGCGGTTCAATAGGAGTAATGCCCGGAAGAAATTCATTCAAGAGAGTGTGCGATAATGACATGATAGTTGTAATAGGCGGAAAGACAGGAAGAGACGGGATTCACGGAGCTACATTCTCATCTGTCTCTTTGACAGGAGACTCGCAGGAGCTTTCGTCAGGAGCAGTGCAGATAGGAAATCCCATAGAAGAGAAGAAGATGCTGGACGCCATTCTTGAAGCTGACGGACTCTTTACCGCGATAACTGACTGCGGAGCAGGCGGACTCTCGTCTGCTGTCGGAGAGATGGGAGAACACACGGGAGCAGAGGTCTTTCTTGAAAGAGTGCCTTTGAAATATGACGGACTCACTTATGATGAAATTTGGATATCCGAATCTCAGGAGAGAATGGTATTAAGCATTAATGAAAGAAATTACGAGGCATTGAAGAGCATAGTTGAAAAGCATAACACCAATATTGCCCATATAGGATTTTTCAGAGGAAAGAATCTCAGGATTCATTTCAAAGGTGCTTTAGTGCTTGACATTGAAATGTCATTTCTTCATAAGGGAGTTCCTCTTACACTTAAAAAAGTGAAGCCGTATAACAATGCGCCTGAAAAGAGAGTCCCTTTTAAGCTGAATATCGAAGAAGCAGGTCTCAAGGTATTGAGCCATCCTGATGTGAAGTCAAAAGAGTGGATAATCAGACAGTATGACCATGAAGTTCAGTCTCAGACATTGATTAAGCCGCTTGGAGGGGAAACACAGGCTGGAGCGAATGATTCGGCAGTGATATCTCCCATTAACGGCACAGAGAAATGTCTTGTTGTCGGATGCGGTATAAATCCGAGGTACGGAGAGCTTAACCCGAAAAAGATGACTTACTCAGTTATTGATGAAGCTGTAAGAAACATTCTCTCGCAGGGCGGAGACCTTGAACACACTTTCATGCTTGATAATTTTTCATGGGGCGACACAAGCAAGGAGACGACTCTGGGCGGACTTGTGGAGTCATGCGAAGCATGCAGGGATTACGCTGTAAAACTCGGCATTCCGTTCATATCCGGTAAGGATTCCCTCAATAATTATTTTATAATGAAGGGGAGAGAGATTGAGATTCCGCCGACTCTTCTTATTTCTGCAATTTCAGTGACTGAGAAGAACAGAATCAAATCATCATATTTCAAGCCCGGAGCCTCATTCATTTACATATTAGGCGCAGAGACAAAAGCGGAGCTTCTCGGTTCTGTGCTTTTTGACAGTTACAAAATAAATAAAGGAATTATGCCTTCAATTGACTCTTCGGAATCTGTAAAGCATCACAAACTTCTAAGCAATCTGAATAAGAATGATATCGTTGCTTCATGCCATGATATATCCGACGGAGGAATATTTACCACTCTCTTTGAGATGTCATTAGGGAGCAGAGTGGGATGCGCCGTGCAAGTCAGAACAAAACTCACTTCTGCGGAATTTTTATTTTCCGAAACTCAAAGCAGATATGTTATTCAGGTATATCCAGAGAGGCGGAAGGAATTTGAAAATATATGCGGGAAGAACGCTCTGTTGATTGGAGAGACGAACATATCAAACTCAATCAATTATAAAATCAATAAATCAAAATATACATTTGAAATCAAGAAACTTGAAAAGGTTTATAGGTGAAGCATGAATAAGTTCAAATCACTCGTGATAAAAGCTGACGGCTCAAACTGTGAAATTGAGACAGATTATATTCTGCGCAAAGTGGGATTCTCATCCGAGATAGTGCATCTGAATTCTCTGATGAGTGAGCCTGAGAGGATTCTTGAATATTCATTTATACTCTTTCCCGGAGGATTCTCATACGGAGATTATACCGGTAGCGGAAGAATTGTCGCGTCGATAATAAAGCATCACCTAATGGACTCACTGAAAACATTCATATCACAAGGAAAGCTTATTCTCGGAATATGCAATGGATTTCAAACTATGGTAAAATCAGGAATTCTTCCAAATGTATCAGGAACATTCAAACAGGAGGTCTCTCTTATTTTCAATGACTCTCATCAGTATGAGGACAGGTGGGTTAAACTGCAGGTCTTGGGAAACAGCATATTCACTAAAAATTTCGATTCTACCATAGAGCTTCCTGTCGCGCACGGCGAGGGAAAATTTATTTATGAAATTGACCAAAGACTCGTAGAGAATATTGCAGTTTTGAAATACATTGATGAAAGGAATAGACCTACAATGAAGTATCCTTTGAATCCCAATGGTTCAATGCTGTCAATAGCCGGAATAGCGGACAAGAGCGGGAGATTGATGGGTCTCATGCCGCATCCGGAGAGATTCATAAGAAAGGAGCAGTACTATTCAAACAGTAAAAATGAAGACGAACCGCATGGAATAAGATTCTTTGAAAATGCTTATATTTATATAAAGGAGGAATTATGAAGAAATCCATATTCAGAATGTATGATGTAAGGGGAATCGCGGATACAGAGCTCAATGACAATGATGTTTATCTTATAGGAAAGGCATTCGGCACTTACATAAAGAGAAGAGGAGGAAAGAGAGTGGCATCCGGAATGGATGTGAGACTCTCAAGCGAGAGAATTAAGGCGGCATTCAACAAAGGAGTCCTTGAAACAGGACTGAATGTTATTGATGTGGGCGTTGTCACGACACCAATGCTTTATTATGCAGAACATTTTTACAAATGTGACGGAGGAATAATGGTGACCGGCTCCCATAATCCTATTGAATACAACGGGCTTAAAATGGTTGACCCTGACATTACAATTTACGGAGACACGATAAATTCTTTTTATGAAATGACTGTTAATAATGATTTTGAAAAAGGCAGTGGAAATCTTGAGCATAAATCAATAGATGAAGATTATATCAAGATGTGCTGTGAAAAAATAAAATTGTCTTCAAAGCTAAGAGTGCTTGTCGACCCGGGAAACGGAACAGCAGGACCCGTGTCGGAAGAGATATTCAAAAGAATCAAAGTTACAGCAGACTTTATAAATAAAGAGAGGGACGGCAGATTCCCGAATCATCTTCCTGACCCCACAGTGATGGAATTCACGACAGAACTCAGAGAGAAGACCAAGAACGGCAAATATGACTGCGGCATAGGATATGATGGAGACTGCGACAGAGTGGGGCTTATTGATGAAAAAGGAGAGATGATATTCGGAGACCAGATACTCGGAATGCTTGCAAAAGACATGCTCTCCCGCAATAAAGGAGAGAAGGTTATATTTGATGTGAAATGTTCGCAGGGACTTGAGGAGATAATTCTTAAAGAGGGCGGAAAGCCGATAATGTATAAGACCGGACATTCGCTCTTAAAGAGAAAGATGAAGGAAGAGAAGGCTCTTCTTGCAGGGGAGATGAGCGGACACATGTTTTTCAATGAGAATTTTTTCGGATTTGACGACGGGCTCTATGCTTCTCTTTTGATATTGAGAATACTCTCCGAAAGAAAAATAACACTCTCACAGCTGAAAAGCGAGATGCCTTATTACATATCAACTCCTGAAATAAGAGTTGACACAAATGAGGAAGAAAAATTTAACATTGTTGAAGACATTGTCAAACATTATAAGGATGAAGGGTACAGAGTTATTGACATTGACGGAGCGAGAGTCTATTTTGACGGAGGGTGGGCTTTGGTGAGAGCTTCGAACACTCAGCCGATACTTGTCGTGAGATTTGAAGCAAAGACAAAAGAGGCAATGGAGATTATAAGAAATAATGTCAGAACCGTTCTTTCAAAATACAAATCAGTTGATTTGAAGAATGTATAAAATTATCGGAATAATCGGCGGATCATCAATTGATGCAGAATTATATAAAGAGACTGTTTTGATAGGAGAGGCAATCGCCTCTTTCAAACTTCCCGTTTTATGCGGAGGCGGCAGGGGAGTCATGGAGGCGGTTTCAAAAGGCGTGAAGAATAAGAACGGACTGACAATAGGAATACTGCCGCATTCAAAGAGAGATGCCAATGAATATATCGATATACCAATATCAACAGGCATTGGTTTCGCACGGAATGCAGTCATTGTCAACTCCTCCGACATAATCATAGCGATAGACGGAAAATACGGCACGCTTTCGGAGATAGGATTCGCACTGCAATTCGAGAAACCTCTGATAGCTTACAAGTGCGAACATTCTGCGCATCTGAATCTGCGCACTGCTGAAAATGTGAAACAAATAATTGATTTTGTAAAAGAGAATCTATGAAGACAATTGAAATTACGGTTAAAGGACTTGTTCAGGGAATCGGTTACAGATATTTTGTCAGAGAAAAGGCGAACCAGACAGGGATAAACGGATATGTCAAAAATTTGAGCAATGGGAATGTGCTGATAATAGCTGAAGGAGAGGAATTCGCACTTGAAGATTTTATGGAAAGAATAAAGACGGAGAATCAGTATGCTCATATAAATGAAATGACAGTCAATAAGAGAAAAGAAGAATATTTCAATGAATTTAAAATCATTCACTAATGGAGGAACAAATGGATATTTCAAAAATTGTCAGAGATGTGCCTGATTTCCCGATAAAGGGAATTATTTTCAAAGACATCACTCCGGTTCTTTCAGACGCGGTAGCGTTTAAAGAAGCCGTTAAAAAAATGGAAGAGAAGATAGATTTTTCTAAGGTTGATAAGATTGCCGGAATAGAATCAAGGGGATTCATATTTGGAAGCGTTCTTGCATTAAATCACAATAAGGGATTTGTGCCTATAAGAAAAAAGGGCAAACTTCCGTACAGCACCCTTGAAGAGACATACGCTCTTGAATACGGATTAGCAACTATTGAGATGCACACTGATGCTGTCAAGAAGGGCGAAAGAGTTCTGATAGTAGATGACCTGTTGGCGACAGGAGGCACTACAAAAGCAGCTGCAACTCTGATAGAGCGCGCAGGCGGAATTGTTGAAGGAATGTTATTCTTAATTGAACTTGATCTCTTAGCCGGAAGAAAGAAGGTTGAAAATTATAAGATTTCAAGTATAATACACTATTGATAAAAATCAGCCCCTGTAGCTCAGTGGATAGAGCATTTGTTTCCTAAACAAAGGGCCACAAGTTCGATTCTTGTCAGGGGCAAATAAAACAAAAAGGAGAAGAAATGCCTGTTAAAAGAGTCAAAATCAAGAGATCTCAAATAAAGAAGGACAAATTTATAGATCTCACAACAGTAATTGCCAGTGATGTAAAGACAAATTGGAGAAAATATTTCATAATTTTGTCTGTCATTATCCTGCTCATAGTCGGTTCGGTTTATATGATAAACTCTTTGAAAAAGAGAAATCTCGAAGGACTTGCGAAGCTCTCTGAGGCGACGGATATATTGTTTTCAGGCAATTATTCTGAATCCATTGAACTTCTCAATTCAGTCAAATCCGACTATTTCGGCACTTTTGCCGCAAAAAAGGCGGTTTACTATGTGGGAGTGGCTCAGTTGAATACAGGAAAATTCGATGACGCCATTGTGAGCTATAGGCAGTTTCTCAAATCAAAGTCAGGAATTGAGGACATGAGAGCGGCCGCATACATAGGAATTGGAAGAGCTTATGAAGGAAAACAGCTTGCAGATTCTTCAATATTGGCTTATGAGGATGTTATTAACAAGTACCCAAAATCAGTTTATGCTCCCGAAGCTTATCTTTCAATGGGAAGATTGTATGAAGGAAAGTATGAGGTGAATAAGGCGATTGATTCCTATGAAAAAGTTATGTATCTTTTTCCTGAATCTGATTATGCAAAGCAGGCAGAGTTTTACAAAAATATGCTTGAAGGAGCGCTTGATCCTTTGACTCAGATGCAACAGGGAAAGGTGGAAAACAAGGAAATTAAGTAGGATTTGGGAGTATCTGTAATATATACTCACCACCCGATAAGGTATATTATGTAAAGATGGCAGACCATCA
>DCUY01000051.1 GCA_002327905.1 Caldifarciminota bacterium UBA2202
CGAATGAGCGCCGGGCTTCTCGCTATGATAGACAAAGACGCCATGAGCCGTGAGCAGAAAAAGAGTTAATAGTTAATAGTTTATAGTTTATAGTTAAAAAAATACAAATTTAAATAATTGTAGAGGAGGGTTCCAAACCATTATTTTATGTTTTTGTCAGTAATTATTCTTGACAACATAGCAAATTGATTATAAAATCAGATAAACAATTACGGAGGTAATGAGAATGAAAAACATATTTAGATTTCACAAGCGAACCAGCCTACCAGTTCACCAGCGTACGAATCTTGTCATCTGAATGCTCCTTATCACTGTTCTCGTGTGAAGAATCTATCATCCCTGTCATTGAGAGCAAATCGCGGCAATCTCCTTACTTCTATTCAATCTAATTCTCTTTTATTCTATGCTTTTTAAATTTTTCCAATTTTTCCACCCCCGCCGCCTTTTATGCTGAACTACGCAATAGTTATCTCCACTGTGAAGAATCTATCAATAAAAAGTATAAAGTATACTCCGTCCCCGCCAGTTAAAATCAATTATATTTCTTGAAATATTCATCAATCTCTTCACGCAATTCTATTCCTACCTGCTCAAAGATATTAAGTAATTTTTGACATGTTCCTTCTCCTCCTAAAAAATCCCAAAATTCATCAGCCACTTTTAATTCTCTTTCTAAATCAAGCATTCCTCTGATTGTCCATCTGTCATATGGTTCCGGCTCGTAAGGATTATAGGGTATGCAGATAAGGGATTCGACCTTCGCTGTGGGTCCATCAGATAAAGTTACGGCTATCCATTCAAGAAGAGTTCTTTTATAACCCTTAAATTCCCCGACATTAGGTTTAGCTGTTTTTAAATCAATAAGATAGATAACATCATCTTTAGATACTAATTTCAAATCAACTTTAGTCGGCTTGATTTCTATTTGTTTACCCTTTTTTAGAACTTTTTTAATAGATTCAATTTCAGCCTGTTTATTTGGAGTTGACTTTGCAGATATTAAATTATTTACAAGGTTGTTAATTAAAGAAAATGATTCATCAGTTAAATGAGTTCCGGATGTGACTTGTCTTTTTGCAAACTTAAATTTGCTTTTGGCAATTTCAACAGCAACCGGTTCAAAAATGCTTGTCCCAAAGCTTGTATTTAATGATTGTATAAAAGAAAATAAAGCCATTCTATCTTTTCCAATCAATCTAAGATGAAACGGCATATAATGTCTCTCGGGATTGTAATTTCGTAATTTTGTTTTAATACTATCAAATATTATCTTTTTCACATTCTTTTCATTCATCTTTACTCCTTAAATGGAATATTGACTCGGAATACTTATTTTTATCCTTCTCAGTCCTATTTAGTACAGGCCTGTTGAATTGCTGTATAATCTTCATTCCACTCAATTCTGCTATTTCAGGATAAAGATTATATTTATCGTTTGCCACAATAAAAACATTGTAATCTTTTTTAAGAAATCTTTTGCTATTTATAAAAACATCGGAGATACTCTTTATATATTCTTTTCTTGCGGCTTGTCCTTGTCCCTTACCCATTTTGCCTATTTCAGCATCATCTCTTCTTTCAAGCTCTAATAGCTCATAGGCATAAGCGTGTTGTTCATGATAATCAATAAGCCCTAAATATGGAGGGCTCGTAAAGATACCGTCAATCTTGTTGCTTTTTAAATATTTGTTGAAAGTGTTATCCAAATTAATAGTTTTAAAAATATCTATAGCTCGACTATCACCAGTAAGACATAATTGTTTTGTATCTGTCTTTAACAAAGAATATTGATAAATTCTTTCTATTGTATCTGTCGAATATTTATTCCACCACTTTATCAATGTAAATAGAGGCCTACATATCTTTCCATGTTTGGTGCAGTAATATGGTGAATATACCGGTTTAAACAAAGTCGCTAAATCCGAGTGGGTTGTCGCTCGACAAGACCTGATTGTTCTGCTCAACATAAGCGAGAGTAAATCCCTTACATACTTATCCTCAATTAATCGAATCTCTTTTATTGCAACATCTATTTCTTTCCTAATACTTGGAACATACCATTTGTTTAAGAATGTACTATCATTTTCATTATTCAGAACAATTTTATATTTCTTAATAAGAGTAGAGTACTCGGTATTGATTTTTGTTTCTTTCTCTTTTGAGTATTTATCTTCATCAATTTTACCGCTGTTGAGTTTTATTTTATACTCAGGCGAAGGAAAATATCTATAATTGAATTCTGATAATATTTCATCTAATTCTTCAGTAAATTCCTGAATATTTGATGATAAATATTGTTTGTTCAATATAGACGATACTTTACCAACTGATTCAGTTAAATCCTTTATATTATATTTTCTCAATTTACAGTTGCATATAAACGAATTAAACTCGGAAATATCAATTCCTATAGCATGAATTCCCAGTTCACCAGCTTGAACCAAAGTTGTTCCGCTTCCTGCAAATGGGTCAAGGATTACGTTTCCTTTGTGAAAATAGACTTCTCTTTTTAAATTCGTTGTTTTATCATTTAAGAAATACTCAACCAATTGTGGTATAAACTTTCCTTTGTACGGATGCAAACGATGCACATGTTTTGTTGTTTCTGATTCTTTATATTGCTCAAACGACAATTCCCAATTTAGATTATCACCATTGCTAATCTTATTATCAATGACGCTCTTATAATACTTAATTAAATCCCTTTTTGAGACAGTGGTAGTCCCTTCAAAACTTATTCGTTTAACTTTGCCATACTGGATGAGATAAGAAATATTTGCTACAGTTACATTTTTATTGAGATATTCACTAGCCCATTTACTTGCTTCTTTTAAATTCAGCAGTTCATTATCATTGATTAAACTTGATTTTTGAAAGTCTTCCATATGGATATTGTAAATGATTTTATTGAATATTTCAAGATACAAAATGCTATTTCTATATATAATCAAATTTATCCGTAAAATCTCTCTCTGAAGAAGCTGTATGCTTCATTAAAAGGCATTGGATAGCCCTTGAGGGATTCATACATCAAAACAATGCCGAGTCTTTTGTAGATTATCTTCGCCCTTTCCATTATGTCCTTATCCTTTTTGCAGGAGTATTTTTCAAAGACCTCCTCTGCAAAATCCGCTCCGAGAGCGATAAGCTCGGAAAAGTCCTTTGCTTTGTCAAACCATGCAAAGTCCCCAAAATCAATCACTCCGAGCCTCCTGCTTTTTTGTTGAAGAACATGTGATTTCCGCTTTTATCTTTATATCCGGAAACTCTTCGGAAATCTTATTTTTCAGCATAATTTCTTTTTTATTCATGATTCAATAATATCTGCTGAAGGCGAAAAAGTCAACAGAAGGGAGCGGCGGGGGTGGAAAAAATGGAACTTTTATTTGACTCAATAGCTTTCATATTTTACTCCATTTTTTTTATAAAACATCTTCTTAATAGGTTTAAGCTAATTTATATTTTTGTCAAGAATTATATTGATGTCTTAGATAACAAGGGGGAGGCTTGTAAATTTGTAAATTTTCGCGAGAGGCAGTCTGTAAAATAATGATACAGTTTAAAATTAAACCCAACTATAAAAAAGAAAAATTTTGATATTGCGCTTAAATAAAACATCAAAACTCTTTTTACTTGACATAAAGAATAATATATATAGAATATCCGCATGAATAAAGAATATATACAGGCGGAGTTTGACATAACAGATGTTTCAATAGATGAAGAGAAGCTTGAAATACTCTCATACAGAAACAAAATCTATTTTTCAATGCTTGAAAACAGAGAGACGGGGAAGAAGACGCTATATGTTTACGGAAAGACGACGGAGGAGATTCTTTGTTCAGTAAAATTATTAAAAGAATTCTTCTCTCTTGATAAATACAAGAGCAAGAGGATTTTTGAAAATAAATATCTTCTCAATTATATAAAAAATTACATGCCATTTACTGTAGGCAGATATAAAATCATTCCTTATTTTCACAAAGACGAAACAAAGACCAATAAAATCGAAATAATACTTAATCCGGGGTTTTCATTCGGCACAGGCGAGCATCCCACGACAAAGCTTGTTCTTTTGTTTATGTCTGACATTGATCTGACAGGTCTTGATGTTTTGGACTGCGGAGTCGGCTCCGGAATTCTTTCTATAGCCGCTTCAAAGAGCGGGGCAAAAAAAGTTGTCGGTTTCGACATTGACGACTCAATAGTTGTCTCCACAAAAGACAATGCAAAACTCAATAAGATAAAAAACGCCGAATTCATTTTCGGAGCAATCGACAAAGTGGGCAAAAAAGGCAAATATGACCTGTTTCTTGTGAATATGCTCTCCCATGAATTCAAGACTTTCTTTGATGAATTGAAAATATATGCAAAAACAAATGCAAAAGTTCTTGTTTCAGGCATACTCTCTGATGAGGAGAAGGAGATTGAAAAGTATTTCAAAGGGAGAGGAATGAAAATCATAGAAAAAAAGAGGTTAAAAGAATGGCTCGGATATATTTTGTCCTTTTAAGCATTCTTTCAATAACTGTATACGCTGGTGATACATTTTTTCCGATTGGAGAGAATATAATAACAGGGTCATTCGGAGAATTCAGATGGAATCATCTTCACACAGGGCTTGACATTTCAACTGGCGGAGCTGAAGGAAAGAGTCTCTATGCTCCAAATGATGTATGGGTCTCCTACATCAAAAGGGATTTCACAGGATACGGGAATACCGTCTTTCTTGAAGACAGTCAGTATATATATGTCTTTGCTCATCTGCAGGGGTTCAGCGAAAAAATAGATTCATTTCTTTCCGAAGACAGATTCAGGCAGACAATTTTTCCTGTCAAGAATAGAATCAAGTTCAATAAAAAAGAGATATTTGCCTTCTCGGGTTCGTCCGGAACATCGATTCCGCATCTTCATTTTGAGGTGCGCTCCAAAAACAATAATCCGATAAATCCTTTAAGCATATTTTATATACCTGACACGGAAAATCCCTACATATACGGAGTTTTATTCGTCTGCGCCTCAGATTCAACACTGATAAACGGGAAACACGATAATGTATACATGCAGGCGACAAAACTCAATTCCTCCACATTCAAAATAAAACCTGTCAATATTTCAGGATTGTATTCAGTGTCAGTCAAAGTGATTGACAAAGCAAACTCAATAACAGCAAAGCTCTTTGTACATAATGCCTCTCTCTATTCAAGCGATAGATTGATATTATCATACTCTCTCGATTCGCTCACTTTTGATCTGAGCAGAAAATCTCCGCTTTTCTTTTGCGGGGATGTGCCTATAAAAAACTCAAATTACCTCTTCTCATTCAGAAAGCCCTTTGAATCATTCTTATATCAAGGAGAGTCGGGTATTTTGTCATCAGATATTGATACAATGCTTTCTATTATTCTAAGCGACAGGGGTGGAAATTCATCGCGCTGTGATATTCCCGTTGTTTGTTCGAAGGAGAGAACGCAGGTATATTCCGATTTTGTGAAACTTAAGAAAGTAAACAATAAAATAACTCTGATAATGTCAGGATCATACGCAAAATACTCTGTTTCAGACAAAGTTGTGAATTACTTCAAAGAGTATATTGTTTCGGATAAATACAAATATTATGTTTATGAAAGGTTCGGAGAGACTGAAAACGGATTTGCAGTTGACGGACTGACAGTAAAAGAGAATATTGTGCATATAGATAATACGATTGAGGCTCAGCTTTCCGATTCTATTATATTGAAATCAAATTCAGATATTTCATTCCTGTATGATAAAAGGACTGTTGAAAAGAGGGGGATGAAATATGCTTCAAACCTTTATGAAGTGAAGCTCTGTGACAGAATACTTTTGCAACCGGCAGAGATCATTCTTAAAGGATTTGAGGGAAAATCATTTTATTTGTATTCAAATGGTGTTCAATCATACATTAAAAGATTAAACAGCACTGATACTGTAAAAGTAGAGTATTTGAAATCATTTATTATAGGCAATGATATTATGATGCCGAAGTATTCGAGATTGAAGAAGAAGACAACAGGCAAATATCAGTATCACACATACTCTCTTTTTGATGCAGAGTCCGGAATAGACTGGAACTTCGTCTCTGATTCCAATTCCCTTTATAATGAGCCGAATTTATCAGGCAACAGAGTTAAAATTCGCACCAAACAGGATGAGAAGGGTATATTCATTATAAAAGACAGAGAAGGGAATTCAGATACAATATTTATTAATTACTGATTCTTATTTTTTTATCAGCAAAACATCTTTAGCAATTGTCTTTGAAAATGAGCCGAATGTTCCGTAATGTTCGTCAAATGACCCTGTTCCAAAAAACTCTCTCTTTGCATAATTTGTATCCATTGTTAATACAACTATATCAACTCTTATTGAATCTCCAAAGAACATTTTAAATAATGAGGCAGGGCAGAAAGTGTCGTCAATTGAATACATCATGAAGGATGTATAGCTGTATTCCTCTAAATGCTCAATAAAAGAGAGTTTGTAGAATGTTGTATTCGATTTAGTCCAATAAATAAGAGATGAATCGGAATATTCAACTCTCTGCGAGTCTTTTATACCTATTAAACTCACATTGTTGGGAATTCGGGTTGATGCAGTTATTGTATCATCTCTGTATATTATTTTAAGGGAGCAAATATCACCGTAATTGATCTTAAACGGCACAACATATTTACCGTTAAAAAGCCGTTCGGAATCCGAATTGAAAGAACACTCTTTACTGTCAATCATCACCTCTGCATCAGAGACTGTGAATATGGATTCGTGGCTCTCTGATGAAATGTTAGCAACAGAATCTATCAGAATGAAGTTTTCATCCTTATCACCGGAGAGTATTCCAAAGATATTCAATTTATTCTTTATTATTGTATCATCATCGTTTACAATTGAACATGAGAGTATTAAAATTGCGGAAAGGACAATAAAGAATTTAGAATTCACCTGAAACTCCTATGGAAGGAACTATGGGAAACTGAGTAAACTCATATCTCTTTGACGGAGTGACACTGTGGTCATAGTAATAAAAATATACATTTCTAAAATTAAAAACATTGATTATGCTCAAATTGAGTTTGAGAGAAAAGTCATCTATTGTGAATTTGCGCGAGAAAGAGATATCGACTCTCTTATATGCGGGGAAGCGGCTCTCATTATAACCGCTCATTATCTCGCTCCATCCGCCGTCACCTATAGAATCGGACTCAATGTCATAATAGTAATTTCTGTATTTTCCGACAACAGCCGTATATGGAAATCCTGAGCCATAATTGACAGCTGTTGAGAAGTAAATCAAAAGCGGCAGAGGAAGAGTGAGTGTCATATTCAGATTATGAGTTTTGTCATAATATGGCAATACAAAAGTCGAATCTTTTAAAAACTCTGTTCTTGAATATGAATATCCTATCCATCCGGATGCTTTGTTATAGGTCGATTTTATCATCACTTCAAATCCGTGGCTTCCTGCAACTGAAGAGATGTATGCATTTTCAGGATTCTCCCTATTGATTATTAATTGTCCCATAGTTGTATACAATATATAAGGGTAATGCTTTTTGTAAAACTCTCCGGAAATGAAGATTTTATCAGTCAAATAATACTCAATTCCTGAAATTGTGTGAATACACTCCTGAGGGTCATAAAGACTTTCTATGGGCAGCCACATCTCTCCGAAGATTGATGCAAAGGAATTATCCTCCTGTCTTATGGATGTGATATATTGACTGTATTTTGCCAAACTTAAAGTCATAGCAAGACTCTTTGACAAGAAAAACTTTAGTCCGACCTGCGGGTTTATTCTGATAATGTCATTGTACTGGTATTTGTCAAATCTAACTCCGAATTGGCCTATGAATTTCTCGCTGTAATTGTAAGACCCATCCAAATATGCGGAAATTGTGTAGGGAGATCTTTGTAAATCTATCAAATTAAATGTATCAGCAATTGATACAAAATAATCGAAAGAATCTTTAATGGCGTCCAGTCCGAATTTCCCTTTAAAAGAATTCTTCTCTATGAAGTAACTCAGTTTTGAGCCGTATTCATAAATCAAAGAATGAGCTTTGAGAATCTCTATCACATCGAAAGTATTTTGATAGGAAGACGAATAGAGAGTCAATGCCAATGATTTGCCTGAGGAGAGCAGTTGAGAGTAATTGAGTGAATACAAGCGGTTTCCCCAGTCCAGAGCCACAATGTCAATTGTGTCCTCAATTGACAAGCTTAAATTGTCAGTGCTGTTGAAATAGGTAAATGAAGTGCGTATATTATCCTTATAAGTATAATCAATTTTCGAAGTTATATCATAGAAATAGTATGGGAAGGTAAAATTAATTAATGGGAGTATTTTATCAAAGTATGTGCGTCTTCCTGATACAAAAAATGATAAACCGTCATATATCTTTGACTCGACAAATAGATTTGCGGCAAGTATTGAAGCGTCAAAAACAACATGGTAATCATCCTTCATTGGATTTATGCTCTTAACATCAATCACCGATGAGAGTCTGTTGGGATATGACTCCGGATATCCTCCTGCATAAAACTCAGCCTCTTTTACTGAATTTGTTTCAAAAGTGGAGAGAACTCCGCCAAGATGAAAGGGATTCATTATAGGTGAGTTGTCATAAAGAATAAGATTCTGGTCAGGAGAACCTCCGCGCACATAGAGAGCGGATGAAAAATCGCTTGAAGAGACTACCGAGGGAAGAAGCTGGAAGACTCTCATAATATCAGGTTCAATGAGCTGTGGCGAAAAATCGAACTCCTCTTTTTTATAAACATCCCTGCTGATTGAAATGGAATTTGTAAATTCCGCCCTCTCTCCTGTTATCTCCTGCCCCTTCATTTCAATTGGAATTGATTTGATGAAAAAATCTATTCTTCTGAAATCATCCTTTTTCAAGTTGACTCTCTGAGTGTCGGATGAATATCCGATTATATTGACAATTAAAGTATGGTCGCCGTCAGATAAATTATCCAACGAATAGAAACCCTTCTCATCTCCAATATCACCCTGAGTGCCGTTCATTATAAAAACATTGCAGAATGGGATTGGCTTGTTTGTATTTATATCATATACATAACCCGAGACTGATGAGGAGAATATTTGTATTGAGGTTATAAATGACAAAACGAAAAGAAATTTCTTTATAAAAGCCATAAAATTTGCTCGATATCCAAAACTCTAATCAAGCAGATCAAACAGCTCATCAAGGAGAGTGTCCGAATTCAATCTTACATTAGATGTATATTTTTCCTTAATTCTTACAGCCATTATGTTTATCTGTTCATCAATTTTATTTGTCTTCAACTTCTCCTTTTTTATCTTCTCTACTATCCTCTTCTTTTCATTTGTGAGAAGGTCAATGAATATTCTCTCTATTTCAGAGTAAATTGAATCCCCGTTCCAGTTCCGAAGCTCCTTCTCAAATATCATCAGATAAGATTTGTCAGCATCAGAGAGCCTCTGCTCCTTAAAATAGTAATATCCGTTATAAAGTAAAAACTTGAATATGTCTTCAGAATAAAAATCAAAGAGTGTCTCCATTATATACAGGGAGACAAGGTAAAACATCTCAGGATTGTATTCATCATTATCCTTGAAATCCACGGATTCTATAAGTATGTTCTTTGTGAGATTGATAATCTCGTTTCTGTGTCTCTTCATTATAATCCTTTTTGAATGTTCATATTAACCGCGAAAAACTTTTCAAAGTCGCCTTTGAACATGGTCTCTTTAAGTGAACCAATATAATCTATTCCGAACATTTTTTCAATAGTGTTGTTAAGCATCAATTCCTGAACCCGCCCCTTCATCTCTCCGTCCTCATAAAGATATCCAAGCTGTACGGGAAGGGATATTGACCCGTCATCCTGAAAATCTCCGCCTGAAGTTATAAGCACAAACAAAGCTCTCTTCAAATCGTTCAAAGAGACTCCGGTCTCCTTTGCATAGAGATAATTCGGGTATATTTCAGATGATTTGTTATATGGTCTTGTAGAGGTTCCGGTCGGGAGTCTTTTATAAATTGATGCTCTTCTCAAATCATACATTCCTGTTAAAATCTTTCCGTCTTCAATAAGAGGAAGAATGTGCTTCTCTCTTGCGTATCCGTCTCCGTCAAAAGGATTTGCTATGTGATGCTCAGGGTCATAGTTGATGTCATATAAAGAAAATTTATCGGAGAAGAATTTTGTATTCATCTTTGATGAAAAATAGGAGCTTTTAAGTTCAATAAGCTCGCCATTCAGATGCCTTGCAAAGAATGACATTATTGTAGGGTCCTGCCAGAAGATTACAGGAATTGAATCGTCCTCAAGAGGAATCACATTATTGAATGCATCAAGATGCTGTGAGAATTTTGAAATGAATTCATCCATATCAGGATAATCATAGTAAACATTGGCAAATCCCCCGTCCATAATTGAAGCGCTGTTTTTGTGTTTGAACATTATCTGAAGGAGGATGTATGATGACCTGACTGTGTAATCGGCACCGAGAGAATTTTCAAGATGCTCCTCAGCTTTTGAAAATTCAGTATTTCCTGAAAATATGAAATCAGGATTTGATTTTTTAAGACTGGCAAGCATTTCATCAGTGACTCTTAAAAGCGTCTCCTCTGAAATCACTCCGCCTGAAACATCCCATGTGCGCTTTGTTCCTGCAGGAAGGGAAAACTGCACAGGCACTCTTAAAGAGAGTGATTCTACAGCTTTCTTTTCAAGAACCTCTGTCTTTGATGAGCTCATTGATGCTGAAATTCCAATGTATCCTCTGTCAAAAACTCTCACTGATGAGCGCTCTCTTTTTTTGTTCCTCACAGATTCTATTTCGGAATTTGCTATTGAGATATTAGCGGCGTCAATTTTAGATTTGAAATATTCTTTATCCATCATTTCTCCTACGAGACATTCATTTTTTTAACAAAGACAAATGGTCCTCCGAAACTCACTCTTAGAGGATACTGTTCATTCTTTCCGCAACCTCCAGTTAAAGAGGATTTCAGCACGAGTTCGTCAGACAGCCCTTCAATGTCATTCAATGTTTCGAATATGGTGCCTGTTATAACATTAATCTTTACCGGCTCTGTAATCTTTCCCGATTTTATCTTATATGCCTTTAAGGGTGCAATGGTAAAAGTTGAGAGGCCTGACCCGTGTTTTATTGACTTGATAAAATATCCATTGTCAATTGAAGAGACAAGAGAATTGAATGTGGATGTTCCTTTCTCTATATATGTGTTGGTCATTCTCACAATCGGCTGAAATTCAAAATTGATTGCTCTTCCGTTCCCTGTGGGCATCTCATTCAGGTCAAATGCTGTTGACAATGAGTGAAGTCTCCCTGTCAGTATGCCGTCTTTTATAAGGTAAGTCTTCTGTGACTTCGTCCCTTCGTCATCAAATGGCGTGTATCCGGAATTTCCGGGTATGTCTCCGTAATCAATTATACTGAGCTTTTCACTGCCCACCCTCTTTCCCAACGCCCATTCCTTCTTCATGTTTTCATCGCCTATCATAAAATCAGATTCTGATTTATGCCCGAAAGATTCATGAGCAAAGACGCCTGCTGTGCTGGGAGACAAAATTAGAGGAAAGACTCCCGGAGCGCAAGAATTCGCATAGAGGAAAGTTTCGCTTTCAAATAGAGCATCACTGATATCCTTCTCCTTTGAAAGAAGTTTGCTGAAATCGTCAGAGTAAACAGAGTACATGTCATTGAAATTTTTATCATTATCGGAGAATCTGTAACTGATTCGTATCTCATAACCGAGATAATCATAATTTGTCAAAACATTCTTTGAATTTGCGAAAAACATCTCGCTCTTTTTTTCTATATAATTAGATTGAGTGACTTTGATTTTTTGGTTCGCTTTTGTCAAAGAATCGTACGAAGATAAAAGAGAATACTTTTCAGCCATTGAAATGGCTTTTGTTTTTGATTCATACAAAAACCTCTCCGAGACAGAGGGGGAGATTGAATCGAAAATCGGAAGAGAGATTCCCTTGTGCGTCTTTGATATTGAACAGAGAGAATCAAGTTCTCTCTGAAGATTTTCAATTGAGGAGACTGATTTGTAAAACCACCTGCCGTTATTATATACTCGTATAAATGCACCGACATTCACCTCTTCTATTGCATTTGTGGTCTCATGATTTGAAATGCCGATTGATGCATAGGATGTTTTTTCAATTCTCACATCAGCGTATTGAGCTCCCCTGTTAAGGTCAAGTTCTCTCAAAGTCTTAATGATTTCGTTTTTATCCATAATTAAAATGAGTATGAAAGGTTTACTCCCAAACCATTGTTTTTTGTCGGATACAGATTGAAACCAAGATTAGAGCCGAAGTCTGACCCGTTTTGTATTGCATCTTTTCTAAGCATATAGACTCCGAACTCTCCGGCAATCATACATATTGCTCCAATTGAGGTGTGAAATTTTGGTTCGGAAGCGAAGTTTTCATTAGTATAACTTTCAATAACCAACTGTATTCCCTGTCCGAGGGAACCTCCGACTATTCCGCCTATCATCATGAGAATGGCATTTCCATCATCAAGATGAATGTCTTTCATCAAATATGCAGTCGCGCCTGTTGTCAGCATTGACATGGCAGTATGAATAAGAAGCATCTCGTCTTCCACATCAATATAATTGTCAAGTTCATTTGCCAGAAGGAATCCTGTGATGGAGTTGAATGTATAAAAGTATCCGTCAAATGATTTAAGCCCGTATTTTTCCTGATTTCCGAAATAGAATCCGGCAACCCTTAAACCGATAGAGGAAAAAAGAGCGGGTGGATATCCGATAGCCTCTCTTTTTTGATTAAGAGAATCAATTATGTTCTGAACAGAATCCACTTCTGCCAAATACTGATTAAATAGAAGCGTATCATAATTCATTGTGTCCGTATATTGCGGTTCATTTGGGTTATCCTCAACCAATTTCGTTGTCAAATATCCCCCCAAGAGTCCGCCCCAGATATAACCCATGTAAGAACCTGCGGCATACATGTCGCTCGCCGCTCTTCTGAATGGTCCGAGCTTTCTTGAGAGAGCATATCCACCCCAAGATTCCGTATAGCCAAAAGCCATTGCCGCGAGAGCGTCAGGCATAACATCGAGATTTCCCACAGAGTAGGTTTTTCCAAACTCTGATTTTGTAGCTCCGGACTTTAGCACAAAATAATCTAAAGGCCCAAGCCTGTATCCCCAATCTATGAAGGCAAGAGAATAATCAGGCACATCATCTTTTATCAGTATAGGAGGGAGAAAGAACATTAAAGTGGGAGTTGAAAGATAAATAAGAGGCGCATATTTCTTCTCCATTATTCCAAAACCCATTGCTATTTCGACTCCGTAAGGGAATCCCTGCCATGCTCCGTACCATCCTGCCTGCCACTTGAAAGGGACTATTTTTAGAAGCTGTGGGTTGTACAATGTCGGCTGAGCAATAATCTCAGTCTGTTCAATCTCTTTCAGCGGCTCCGCTATTGTCTCTTTTGCAATTGTGTCCATAGGAACAATAGAAATCTCTTCCTTTGAAAGAGTGTCTCCGTTTTCGCTTATTACGACTTTAAATATCCTGCCCTGCTCCTGAATGAAAATTTCTTCAGCAAACAGAGAAGCAAAGAGAAGAGAAATCGAAATAATGAAAAATATTTTTTTCATAACACTCCTTTTTTATAAATTATAATGCTTTTAACAAAAATAACAAGACATTAATATGTTGAAAAAGTAACAAATTGTCAGATAATCGTTTTATTGACTTTTTAATATAAGCCATATATACTTAAAAAAAAAGGAGGATCAACTGAAAGTTAAATTCTTTTTGTTTCTTATACTGTCAGTTTTTGCAATTCACAATTATTCTTTAACATTATATATTGACTGCAAAGATGATATGACTGTTGAATATCTGATGCGGAATAATTCCGGCATAGGATTTGTCAGAATCCCGGAGGACGCGGACATTTCAATCAAAATTACCGATGTCACTCTTTATGCGGGAGAGGAGACAATAATAATTCTGAGCGGAAAAGGAGGTTTTTCTGATTTTTCCGACACAGTGAGGTTCCTTTCCGGAGAGGATGATTCTGAATACAATAAACTGCAGGCTATAAACACAAAAATCATCTCTTCAATTTTAAGAGCCACAAAGGATAAAAATCTGCTCATGTCATACAGCATCTCCTCCTTAAAAGCAAGAGATGCCGAACTTGAAGATTCAACTGACAAATGGCGAAAATGGATAGCCACAGTGAATGCTTTGGGAGATATAAGCAAAGAGACCTCATATCTGAACTATTCTCTTTACGGAGCATTTTCAATAAGAAGAGTCACTTCAAAAGATAAATTTAAAGCATCAGTGACTGCAACAAACAATATTTTTGAATACTTAAACGACGGTATTTACAGATCAGCAGTAAAAACATACACGGGCTCCATCTATTATGCAAAAGGGATCGGGGATAATTTTGCATGGAGAGTGGCAAATGATTCCAAGAGAGCAACATACTATAATTTCGAACTCAGAAATGAAACTTCATTAGGGATAGAATACAGTTTGTTCCCATACAGCACATCGCAACTTGCCCAAATGAGATTTTCCATTGTTCCTTCAGCGATTTACTATGATTATTATGAGAAGACGATTTTTGAGAGAGATGAGGAATGGAGGGGAAGAATAAAGTGCAGAACTGCTCTTGATTTGATAAGGGAGAGGTATTCGCTGTCATGTGCCGTATCAGGCGAGATTTTTCTGAGCAAAGAAAGGTTTTATAATATATATGCCGAATCTGAAGCGGATATAAACATCTTTAAAGGAATGAATCTTGAATTTTATGGGAATATCTCTTTTCCACGCGACCAATTTTATTTGAAAGCATCTGAATATTCCGAAGAAGAAATTTTATTAAAACAAAATCAAATGCTTACTGATTACATTTTATATTTATATGTAGGAATAAGCTACTCTTTCGGTAGCAAATTTGCAAATGTCTTTAATATCATGTTTGATTGAGGACATATTGACAAAAAAGAAAAATGGAGTCATAATTTATTTGATGAGAAAAAAAATATTTTTTGCATTAGGAATTATTTTTTTTATATCCTGTTCCTTTTTGGGAAGGACTCCATCTGACATTAGCGTTTTACTGCCTGCAGACGGAGCATTGTTTCAGCCTGCCAATCTTCAGCTTGTGTGGTATTGTGAAAATGCAGATAAATTTCAGATTTATTTCGGCGAGAATCAGGACAGTATGGATATGATTTCAGAACAGACCGGAAGCACTTATGAATTTACCAAACTATCTCCGAGAACAAAATACTATTGGAAAATCAAAGCGATTAATAATGTCGGGGAAAAAGTGACGGCTGTTTTATCTTTTACTACAGGCACAATTCCTGATCCTGTGACAAATCTTTTAACTCCTGAAAATATGTCAATGATAAACGAGCCAAACGCATGGGTTTCGTGGGAAGCAGTGGCATACGCAGACAGTTATTTTGTTGAAATTGCATTTGATACAATGTTTTTAAACTTGGAACTCAGTCAAATGTTTGATACAACAGTGTGTTTTCACAGGGATTTCATTCCACTGGATACACTCTACTGGAGAGTACAGAGCTGGAACACTTTCGGACATGCGGAATGGAGCCCTGTACACTGGTTTTATGTTGTCAGGTATCTTCCAAAATAATATCAGAACCCAAATTCAAGAGACAGCATTATAGTGCGCGGAGAAGCGTAATTATGAGGATTATACGCATAATCCATATATGTTGCAAGATATACATTGTACTGCTCGAGAGGTGTGACTTTTCCGTCATTGTCAATATCCTGTCTGCTGTCATAGTAGGGGTCTCCGAGCACATATTCTTCCGTGAAATCGCTTTGTTTAAGATCTCCTAAATTTCCGTCCGTATCAGCCGACCCTGTTGCATATACATTTATTATATTCTTTATATTAAACAAATTCACAATCTTCATGGATATTACAAACTTGTAATCTCCAAAAGAGAAATTCTTCGAGGCTTTCATGTCAGTATAGAATCCCCATGGCATTCTTGAACTGTTGTCGAATAAGTTCGACAAACTCGCAAAAGTTGATGTGTATGGTTTTCCGGATTTAATGACATGGAATAATGTGATTTCAAAATCCCGAGCGTATTTATTTATATCTATGTAATTTGTATTCAGAGAATATGAAAGATTAAATGTGTGTCTCTGATCAAAATCAACATATTTTGACGAAGTTATGGACGAAAGCTCCTCTCCTGTCTCTGGGTCGTAAAAGAAGGAATAGTTGTTGAACTTTTCTTCAGAATTGGATGAAGTGCCTGTTGCATACATTAAAGTGTACGAACCATTGAAAGAGATTAATCTTTCATAAATTCCAAGAGAAAGCTCTATCCCTTTGCTGTTGGCATAATCTTCATTTGTATAAATAAAATATTCTTCATTGATCATTTTCACATATCTTGAGCCGACAAGGTCAAAAAAGTCTTTATAAAATACTGCGGTGGAGAAGAATATATTTTTCCAAATCTCGCTCTCAACCTCCATTTCGTATGAAATTGAATGCTCCGGTTTCAGGTCGGGATTTCCGAATATGACATTGCTCTCTGTTGTAGAGACATCAGACTCAATATTTGTATAAAGTCTTGCAAATTGCGGTGTCTGGTAAAAATGACCGTAATTAAACCTCAAATATGTTTTTGGAGCCATAGGATATGAAATTCCGAATCGAGGAGAAAAACTTATTTTCTTTTCAGCCATTTTAACAGGCCATATACCGCCGCCATAAAGAGTATCAGGCTCAGTGTTCGGAGTGCGCACAAAGGATGTGTCTCCGTCTGTTATTATAGTATCAATTAAATAAAGCGGCTCTCCAAAGGTGTTATATTTGTCAGGATAGTACGGAGTGTTAGGATCAAACAAGTCAAATCTTGCTCCGAAATTAAGCACCATCAGCTCGAACTCAAGCTTGTCTTGCGCATAAAAGGACATCTTGTAAGGGCTTGCAAAGAACATGTCTTTTTCATAATAGGTGGTCCACGGCTTCATCATAGAGACCATCTGAATATCATAAAGTGTATAGTCAAACCCGAATTTAGCTTCATTATACTTGTTAATCAAAGACTGCCAATCCAGTTTGATTTCAGTCGACTGAGAAAAATATCTTCTGTAAAGTCCATAATAGAAAGGATACATATATGATGCGCCTTCAGGGTCAGTAACAGCATAGGGATTGAATCCCCACGGATTATTATTTCTGAACTTGTGCTCGGGTCCGGTAAGATTTTCAAATACATCCTCTGGAATTGTGCTGTAATCTTTCCAAAAATCATACCATTTTACATAGTATTCGCTTTCAGGCGGAAATGTGTCGACGGTTTCGTCGCCATTATCCACGAAGAGAGTGTCGGGGAAGCCATGAGTGAGAACGGAATTATTTGTAGTATGATTTACTGAAAATGCAATAAGATTTGATTTGTTGATGAGTATATTGCCGGAAAGACTGCCGTGCAGAGTCTTTCCATTCTCAGTCAATCCCCTGTCAGGATTGTATTTTAAGGCATTGTTTAAAATCTCACTTGAAAATTTTGAATACATCGCATTTGCATTGATTTTCAATGAACTTAACGGCGTAAATGTGAGTTTCGCCTGCCCGCTGTACTGTGAATGTCTGTTATGAGGAAAGACATGTCCTATGCTGTCAATATAATCCTGATTATAAGGATTTGCAACAATAGTGTCGATTATTGGAACTGATTTGAAGATTGTGTCAATGACAGTATCGCCGAAGACAACATCCGTATATATTACAGTGTCTGTCCCCCAGCGAAAATAAGGAACGGAATCATCGCTCCAATTATAAACAGTAAGAGTGGAATCATAAATCAACCGACCATACTGGTCAATGTGCGCCGTATAGTCATAATCATTGAAATAATATGCATAGCCATTGTCATCATTTCGATAATAAAAGGTGGGAATGGAATGGAATTTCGGAGTGAAATAATTCGATGAATATGCCTCTCCCGAAATAAAATATTTAAGATAATTTTTATACAGATGCCCGCCGCTTTCAATGGATAAATGATTGTCTCCGTTATTCAAATCACTTGGCATAAAAGAGTTTCCCTCGTAAATCAACTTAAAAGACGGATTAGAGGCGCCTTCATTTGTAATAATATTTACAATTCCGGAAATAGCTTCTCCGTATTCAGCATTGAATCCTCCCGTGATGAGCTTTATTTCATTGACAAACATTTTGTTTACTGAAAGCTGTTGTGTCCTGTACAATGGCTCTATAATTGACATTCCGTCTATCATATAAGCAACCTCATCCTCTCTGCCGCCCCGTATATGAATTTTTCCCTCTGCGTCTTCTACAACTCCCGGAAGCCGCTTTATTGCCGCGGCAATATCAGTGCCTATATCTTTGTTCAGAAGCTCCTTGTTTATTGTCTTCTCCTGTTGTGTTATGCTTTTACTGACCAATTCATTCGCCTCGACAAAGACAGAATCCATTTCAATTGATTGAACTGTCATTTTAAAATTCAGTTTTACTGACATATCTGCGCCTATATAGACGCTGTCCTGCACAGTCTCTCTGTATGAAAGGATATACGCTCTTACAGTATAGCTTCCTGAAGGAATGTTTATTATGAAATAATAACCGTCATTGTCACTAACTGCTCCAAGACCGAGCTCCTTGATTGTGACATTGACACCCGGCAGTCCCTCATGTGTCTGCGAATCAGTCACTCTGCCTACAAGCTTTCCTGTGGTTCCGGAATAAATATTTAAAGAAAATGCTAAAATGATTAAGAATAAGGGAATAATATTTTTGTGGGATATTTGCAGTTTTCCTCCTATTATATTTTTCCATTATACCATTTATTAAAAATTTATTCAATAATTATTATTGCATAAAATCCAAAATGTATTATAATATTTTCTATGAAGGAGAAATTTATAAAAAAAGCATTTTTTGTTGCCTTTGCTTTAGCGATATGCATTTATACTTTTCCTTTGAATTACGAATATACTTTTCAGGTTGAACACAAAGATATAGAGGGAATGGATGGAGTTGATTTTTATGTAGATATTACAGACCCTCTTGACTGGTTCAAGGCATATGCAGAGCTTGCCGCAGGTTTTGCATCTGCCAATCTCTATTCAAACATTAAAGTAAATGTTATCTGGGATCCTGAATCCGTTCTTCAGGGTGAATCGCTTCTTGTGAAAATAATCGCAGTGCCTGAGAAGGGTCCGAATCACACAATATATACAAACTTTGGAGCATGCGCAGGAGTGGGCACAAAGACCCGCCTCTTCGGACTTCTTGGTGGAGAGTGGGCTTCAGGGCCGGGATACGGCCTTGATTTTAATTTCAATATTGAGTGCGATGACAATCCTCCGTTTTTCCCCGGAGAAAAGGCGCTTGGAGACAATGTTGTTGATTTTCTCTCTTATTCCCGAATAAAATCTCCAGCGGTCTTTATTTCCTTATAGGAGAGTACAACAAAAGAGCGGAAAAGAAAAAAATAAACATATTCAAATAGAAGGGATAAATGATTTTAAAAATTATAAAAAAGAAAGAATTTTTAATTTCTTTCGGAATCATTCTTGTGGCATTAGTGTGGGGCATTTTGAATTTCGACACTCTTTTAAATCAGGGCGGGGACAATGCCAGATATATCACTCTTGGAAGGTCGATAATGGAGGGCAAATTCATGAGAGAGGTTAATACTGCAAAAGAGAATCTTCACACGCAGTATCCTCCTCTCTTCCCTATGATACTCTCATTTATTATGACTGTTTTTGGAAGAGACAATATATTCGTGATGAAGATGTTTTCTTTTCTATGCTATATTCTCTCCGTATTTTTCTTATATAAAACACTCGGCCTCTACTTAAAAGAAAAAATTCTGATTTATTCTTTGACCGGATTGTTTCTTCTGTGTAAGAATATTGTTGACTGGTCATCTTTAATTCTCACTGAATCCCTATTCATATTGGCAGTCATCCTTATTCTCTATATGTTCAAAATGTATGACAATGAGAAGAAGAAAAAACACCTCTTTATGCTTTTGACTTTATCCGCGCTTTTAGTCTTTATAAGAGGAAACGGGTCACTTGTCTTCATACCACTCACTCTTTATTTCATACTAAAAAAGGAATGGAAAAATCTTCTGATAATGTGCGGATTTGCCCTTATTTCACAGATATGGGGTTTTTACATACTTTTTACCACAGGAGAGGGTTCTGTCTATTTCAGACAGGTTATGTATAAAAACTGGTATCTTCCGTATCTGGGGATGATTGATTTTAAAACATTGCTGACGCGTATCTTTATTAATTTTCTGTCGTATTTTTCCACGATTATGCCGATGACATTTTCTGCAAGCATGGCTCCGAAGATACAGTATGGAATAGTTCTTCTTATATATTTTGTCTCAATGATTTGGGGGCTTGTTTTAATGTTAAGAAGAAAAATGTATTTTGAACCTGTGTGGTTCTTTGTAAATATGTGCATGTTGCTTTTATGGCCTGAGAATTTCACAACAGACAGATTCTTTGCGCCATTTGTTTCTCTATTGCTATTGATTATCGGGCTATCATTCTCCGTCTATAAAAGATTTGAAATTGTATATTATCTCTCCATAGGATTTATTTTTGTGTCGATGTTTTTGAATATTTATGTTTTATCGCAGGATATTCCAAGAAGAATGTATATGCTCTCCGAGACTGATTTTAATTTCAGGCATGATAACAAAATGAGGCCTGAACAGGGAATCAGAACATTTTTTGATATTGCGATATGGGCAAAGGACTCCATTCCGCAAAATGCTGTTATAATGACGACAAAGCCGGAGCTATTCTATCTTTATTCTGATAGAAAAGCTATAATATTTCCATACTCTGACGAAGATTCTGTATTTATGAATTATATGAGAGACAATGAAATAACTTATGTTGTATATGAGAACACTCAGAATGAAATGCGTTTGGCGAATCTTACGATAAATAAATTTCTTCTGCGTCATAAATCATGGTTTGAATTTGTATATACAATAAAGGAGAGGCCAAATTATATCCTCATTAAATACATAGGCGGAGAATAGAATTGTTTACAGCGTCTTTGTTTCGCGGCACACGGCATACGGCATACGGCATACGGCATACGGCACACGGCGTTCACATCTCGCGACATGCGGGCATTGCGTCGGCTTTATTCAGGGACGGTGGTTCCAAAAAGCACCATTTTTAGATGTCGTTTATTTAAGAAAAAATACATAATTGGCGGCGAGAAGCCCGGCGCTCATTC
>DCUY01000063.1 GCA_002327905.1 Caldifarciminota bacterium UBA2202
AAGTTGGAATCGCTAGTAATCGCAGATCAGCACGCTGCGGTGAATAAGTTCTCGGGTTTTGTACACACCGCCCGTCACGCCATGGAAGTTGGGAACACCCGAAGTTATCCTACCGCAAGGTGGATGCCTAAGGTGGAATCAATGACTGGGGCGAAGTCGTAACAAGGTAGCCGTACGGGAACGTGCGGCTGGATCACCTCCTTTCTAAAGNNGGGCCTGTAGCTCAGTTGGTTAGAGCGCACGCCTGATAAGCGTGAGGTGGTTGGTTCAACTCCAACCAGGCCCACCATACAAAGGAAGGTAAAAATGAAGAAAGGTCTATTCGTTTTATTTGTCCTGTCTTCAGTTGTTCTGTTTTCTTCTATATCCGAATGGAATTCATTAAATATTGATCCCCTATTGACAAATGATCCCTATTCTTATCTTACATATTCAGGCTCTATGATAGAGGCTGACCAGTTCAAGACAATTACATCATTTGATTATATGAACGACAAAATCAATGCATTGGGTATGTTTGACAATTACTGGGGGCGCCTCGGAATATTCATAGACAGAGAATCTGTTGATATGAGGGATTCTATAATAAAGAATATAGTAGGAAGGGATGTTGTACCGACGATTTTAGGAATCACAGGAGGGAGAAAAGTCAATAACTTCGGATTCGGATTTTTAATATCAGGATACAGGATGGATGAATATTTGACTGACCAGACTTCTCCTTACAATAATACCACTCTTTCATTTTCAAATTTCAATTTGAATCCGTCGATTACAGTCAATATAAATGAAATACTGTCACTTGACCTTTCCGGAGGAGTCTCTGTTCTTTCATTGAATTCTGATGATGTTAACAGGGTTCTGAAAGTGAATTCGCCTGTGGGTTATAATCTGCACGGAAGAGTCACTCAGAGTTTCTCTGAGAATAAAGTAATCCTCTCTGCAAAATATACAAATAATCCTTTTGGTTATGAAGAGCTGCAACAGGGAGATGTGTCGGGCGACATATATTTGAATACAGCAGACACTTTGGCGGTACAGGTCTTATTGAGCATTGAGTCATTCTCTTATGTCAGCACATATTTAAGCGCATTGTATGAGCAGAATGCAAAAACCTCAAAACTCACTTTTGTCACAGGGTCCCAAAGCGAAGAAATAATCTCAGTGGCAAAACTTCCGGAGATAGCGACGGGATTTTCTTTTTATGTAAATAAATTCATCTCTCTTAATATCGGAGTCTCCGGATGCTGGTTCAATTCAAAGATTGAAAAGGCTCCTCTTTTAAGCCCGATACAGCAGACAAGCGGGTTTGAATCTGATTTCAGAACAGGAATAATTCTTTCGTTTGACAATCTGAGAATAGCTTTCGACATGTCAAAAGAGATTGTCAATGCGCCTTTTATTATTTCCGGAAACAGCATCAATGGTCTTGACATGAATGTAGGTATTTCATATACTGGTTACGAATTTTAGTTCTTTTTTTACAAAATATATGGGGGTATAGCTCAGCTGGGAGAGCACATGCTTNNAGGGACGGTGGTTCCAAAAAGCACCATTTCTTTTAGGGAGGAATTATGCCGAGAACAGGAAGGATTGAGATCAAAAATTATTATTACCACATAATAAGCAGAGGCCAAAGAAAAGACAATATATTTTTTTGTGAAAAGGACATGATCCATTTTATTTCAAATTTAAAAAAAGCACTGCACCTGACTGATGTTGAACTCTGCGCTTATTGTCTGATGTCGAATCATTATCATCTTCTAATAAAAAAAAATAATGATAAAATTGAAAAATTTTTAAGAATTTTAAATACCGGTTATGCGATGTATTTCAATAGAAAATATAATTTGAAGGGACATGTTTTTCAGGACAGACCCAAATCGTATATAATACTTGATGAAAAATATCTCTTTACCGCAGTCGATTATATTCACAATAATCCATCCAAGAAGGGCATGGTGAAAGAACCCTGTGATTATTTGTTTTCAAGTGCGAAAATATATAAAAATAGAACTCCTGATTCAATGATTACTTTTATAAAAACAAATAATATCTATGATTACAAAAAAATATTGAACAAAGAGAATGAATATTTGGGCGATGAAAAAGTTTTTTTGAAAATTGAAAAACGAAAAAACAGAATCAACAAAAAATATAAACAGAATCGCTCTAATGAAAAGAATATTAAAAAGGATTTTGATGCATTGTCAAAGAGCATATCAAAAGATAATCCTATCAAATCAAGCAGGAAAATAATCGCAAAAAAACTTTATGAAAGGGGTTTTACCTTAAATGAGATTGCCGTTGTTTTTTCTCGAAGCAAAAATACAATAAGCAGATGGATGGCAGAATAAAAATGGTGCTTTTTGGAACCACCGTCCCTGAAAATAAAATGGAGGTAAGCGGAAATTATGAAGGTAGAAAAAAAAATAATCATTATTATTTTCCTTATTTTTCAAAGCATATTTGTTTCTTCCTTACAGATAAAAACTACTATAACAAATTTTTCTACAGATGATTCTTTGTCTGTTGCATTTGATTCAGACAGTCTGTTCAAGTCATATACTCTGAGCGCAGGAAATTTATCGAAGACCATACTTCAGTTTTCACCGCAGATAAAGAATTCCTCCGGAAATCCATTAGATTCTTTTGAGGTGACTGCGATCGGATTTGTCGGAAAACATATTTATACGGATAAGATTTCATTTGTCATAGACACTGATACATTTTTATTTGGATTCTCTGCGAACCGCTCCAATGCGGGTATTGCAGTTTCTGATTCACTCATAATAGGGAGGAAACCGGATTTCATTTACGGCGAACAGTTGAATATTCTTGCCTCCGCCATTAACTGCGACTCATCGATATTTCTAAACAATACATATTTTTATTCAGAAAGCTTGGAGTCTCGGAAAATTCTTCTTAATTCGATTATACCGGAAGATGTTTCTGACACAGCTTTTACCATGCTTCTTGATTCTTTTGTGAGTGACGGAAGATTTGTAGATGAAATGTGTTACTTGTCCGGAAGAGTTATCTCTCGAAATGACCTCAAGAATTTTTATTCAGGTAGTTTGTTTAAGGTTTTAAAAAGGATAAATTTGTCCGAAAGCGATATAGAGCGGATTTCTTCAGACAAAAGCGTCTTTGGAATAAGGGATGCGGCTATAATACATTCGGCTCTCGCCGTTGGAATGTTCCTTGCATGTGCGGAAGTCGCACTTGAACCGGATGAGGCAATCTGCATGTTTACCTTTCCAATGCTTCTTGGAGCCGAAGGAATACTTGCGCTTCTCTCTTTTCCGACGGCGGCATTGACCGGAGTTCTTGAAGATTACTACTGGAGGAGAATTTTCAAGGGAATCAGACAAGATAATGAAAAGGCATTGAGCGAAGCATTGAGGATTTTTGATTCTTCCGATACAGAAGAAGAGAAAGAGTTTGCTTACAGAGAGATTCTTGAACACATGAAAAAGGAGCAGGAGAAAATTGAAAAATTTACTTTCTAAGACGCTTCTTTTTGTAATTCTCCTGTATCTTGCAAAGCCTGCAAATGCGACGATTAACGCCGGATGGAGCACAGGAGGATGGACTTACAACCTTGAAGAAGATGTTTATAATTATCTCACCTATGAATCGGATACAAGATCATATTCTCTTGAAAACTCGTTTAAGGGGGGGTACATAAACTATCTGCTGGCCGGTAATGCTCCAGTCTATTCAATCAGAAAAAACTATGAGAGGGGATTTTATTTCAGCGCATACAGGAACATACGGACGGGAGCAGGTATAGACAGTTACTATGACACCATAAATTATTCCGAGAAAAAAACTATAGACAATATTTTCTTGGATGCGTATATACACAGAATGTTGCATGTTAAATATAACCAAAGGAATTTTAACGGCGCATATTTTGACAGAATGGCGGATCTGATGTTTGATGTTTTTAATTCGTCAAATCTGCTTTTAAATTTATCTTTGAGTATGTACACTGATTGCAATAATAACAACAATACCGCTTTGCGCTTAATGCTGTCTTATTATATGAAAAGTCCTGACTTAAACATATATGTTGAAATCGGGAAAAACAGAGAAAACAAAATCATGATTATGACTGGAAACCCCTTCAATCTTGGAAGTTTTTTGAAATATGGCAGAGATGCGACAAATGAAATTCCTCCGACCTATGTGCCGCTAACTACCGGACTCTTCACGGAGCAGAAGTATTTTGCTCTATATATTGAGTATGGAAAGTGGGGTATGCATGACACGGGTACCGCTTCAATGTATAAAATAAAAGCTGTTCTCTCAATAGACAGATTCGTTGGATTCTATATAGAATATGAAGGCAGAGAAAGTCACTATCATCCCTATTATAGCGATAAAGACAGAGACTCTTACACAAAAGGAGTTTCCTGGGGGCTGAGTGGAGCGATTCTTTAAGAGTATTTTTATAATTTTTCTGTTTTACTCTGTGGCTGTTGAAGCAGAAGATGTATTCCTAACAGCCGGATATTCCCACACAAACAACATAGAGAGGATTATCTGGTGTTATCATGGATGGGATGTTTCAACCGATAGTATTTCATTCTCATTGACTGATAAGAAAGGCGATTTATTCCTAAATCCTAAAGAACATGCCTTTTTTATGCAATCAAGTTTTTTTATAAAAAAATACTCTGTTGGGGAGTATAAATATTTTAACGAATATGATTCAGTGAGACATTTCATGATCTCCAACAGAGTTATATTCAACGATTTTCTTGCATTTGACAATCTCATAGGAAACGATATTCCTGACGGTCCATTTATCTGCAATTTCATGTTCAGGTACACTCCCATTTTTAGATTTAATGAGTTAAATTTCCGGCTTGGAGGAGGAATTGTTTTTTTAAAGGATTTGTGGGAAGTCCAAAATAAGAATGTTTATCTCTTGGACATTAAGTACAATGGAGAAAATGAAAAATTCTCACTTTACTCAGCCAGTATGGAGAAGACAGAGGTGATTTTCTCTGAAAAGTATTTAAATATTTTTTTCGGTTTTGGAATAACAGCATATATGAATTTAACAGATTTTCTTGCAGGATACTATCTAATTGAAAATTCTGATATTTTAATTCATGCGGAAAATGAAAAATTTCGGATTTTTCTTGGCGGAAATCTTTTTAATAAACTGCTTGTGAATCGAATTTCCCCACTGAATTTTGATTCAAAGTTGAGATATTTAATAAATGATAATCTGTGTGTCGACGCTTCTCTTTCCGGTGCTTTTGTGGGTGGGTATCTTATGCATGTTAACGCAGGTGTGGCTCTTTCTGCAAGATTCACAGTTCCGCTCGTTAATTAATTCTGTCTTGACAAAGTTTGTTTCTTTGATAAGCTAATTTAATGGGAAAGGTTATTGTTTTAGTTAAAAACGCATCTAATCAGAAAATAAGTCTCTGTGATATTTGCAAGAGTATTTTCGCTAATCATGAATTACAAAACCAATTTCTAAACCTAACGATATATGAATAAGAATCACTGCTTGTTGGGTGTTCTTGCGATTATACTTGCATTCTTCATACCGGTATATTCTGTAGTAAATGTGAGGATGGAAAAAAGTGAAGTCGAAAATATCATCAGAGTCGAGATACGCATTTCAGAAACAGATTTGTTTCAAGATACTGTTTCAATTAACAAGGGAGTGACTTGCATAAGATTTTCGGATTTCATCACCGAATACACAAAGAATCTAAGCGATACAATATATGTGAGTTTATTGAATTTTTCGGGCTATTATTATTATATTGACAGTATCAGTTTCCCTGTTGATTCAGAAAGTCTAAAAATATCATATAAAGAATATCTGTCGAATGCCGGAATTGCTATTGGAGAAAAGAAAATTCTGGCAAAACCGCATCCTAATTCTCTTTACAATAAAAAAATCAAGTTGTCAATAATTGAAGGCGGCGAATCCACATTCATAAATAATACTGTTTTTTTTGCTAATGACAAACTGGAATCTGTTGCCAAAGCTTCAATAAGCGGCGAGTATCTGAATGATTCAGTATTTGCTGANNATAAAGACGGAAGACCTGGCGGACCTAAAGAGAAAATCCGGTTCTTTCTACAATCTCACTCGGGCATTGTCTGACAAACCCTTTCTTAAGGATGCAAGAAAAAAAGCAAATGTTTTCAGTCATTTGCTTCACTGTGTCCCGGGATGCGCTTTTTTCGTTTTTCTCCTTCCTGCCGCATTGGAACCGCACGGTGCAATGATATGTCTTTATGGTCCGATTATCTTGGCAGTAGAAACCGGTTGTATTCTGGGAATACCGGTATCCTCCATGCTGTTTGAAAAAATGCTGAACAATATCAATTCCGAAAAAAATAAGGCAACAGAGAATCACTATAAGTATGTGTATGAAAAAACGCTTGAAATAATGAATTCGGAAATAACTAAAAGACAAAAAGAGAAAGAATACAAAATCTTGATAAATGCATTGATTCGTCCGGTAAAAGAGAAAAAAAGAGAAAAATATGAAAGAATCATTTTTTAGATTATTTTTTTTAACGGTTGTGATGTTATTGTTGTCCCCTCATATCCTTGCATGTTCCGAATTTATAGCAATGGGATGCGGTATGGTTGCGGCAGACAATTTATTTTTCGGAGTATTATCAAATCCTACAGCATCATTCAAAAACACTGCAGGTATTCAAGTTTTTTCATCCAACATTGGATATGGAGGGCTTCTGTCAATTAAAGATTTATTCAGCATTGGTTATACTCAGATCTATCCGGTGGAGAATATTCTGTACTACGAGAAAAAAGTTGTATCAGTCAGCGGTTATCTGCCGTATGATATAGGGTTGGGAGTCTCCTTCTCTAAAAAGGCAGATGAATATTCCGAGCATCATCGAGGAGCAGTTCTTGACTTCGGCATAAAGAAATTATTGTCATTCAAAGGCGCTTCCGGAATGCTTAACAATCTATCTTTTGGTTTGGCTTTTGTAAGCCCCGTCACAATTGACTCTTGGAAGTTTTATAAAAATAGCGACATGGAAACTAATCTTTGCGCCGGTTTCAATTATTCTCTTTTTCTTAATAGCATTGATATGTTGTACAGCAGTTTTTTAACAAAATTGTCCATTGATATGCAGGTGTCTGGTTTGGATGATTATTATAGAATCACAAGCACATATGGTGTAGAAGGTGTTTTCTGCGATATTTTTACGCTAAGACTGGGATCATCAGGAAGCAGTTTTTTTTCAATGCAATTAGGTGCAGGAGCAAAAATAACGCTTGAGAAATTCAATCCGAAATTCAAAGGCATCAGCATTGGAAGCAATATTGCTGTGGATATAAACTCTTTTGACATTGACAATATTTCACTTAGGAGTCCTTATGCCGGCGGCGGATTCTTTCTGGATGCAGGTTTAACATGGATTTCAAAATGAAAGCGAAAATATTTTTAATAGTTATATTGATTTTTTCATTCTGTTTTACATCGGAAATTGATCCTGACAAGGATTTGAAGCTGAAAGCAAACCTCGACTCATTTTCAAGAAATGATTTTATTTATTATTTCATTCCATCATGCTTTGGTCTTGGAATTTTTCTTATTTTTACCGATATGCTTCAATTCTCTTTTAATGGTCCGCCCAACGATCTTGTTGCTCTTGTATCAGCAATGACTGTTCCAATTTCATTTACCGCTACTTTGATTTCTGCTCAAAAGAATAAAATCGAAAATTGCGAAGAATACTATTTAACTGAGAAAGAGAAAGAAATATATAAAACCGCATATATAGAAGAGCTTATAAGCAGGAGAATTGAAGGAGTCTCTATGGCAATATTCCTTGTTTCATTGTTTATACTTATTTGTTTCAGTAATATGTGAGAGATAATTATGAGTAAATTCAAAATTATGGTTTTGACTTCATTATTTGCACTTTGCCTGATGTCTTCATTTGAACTGGATTATAACAAAGGACACAGAAATTATTATAATTACAGCATGTATTTTTGCCCGCCTGATTTGACGAAATTCTATAAACACTATTCATTGTCAAGAGAGGAGATCTCATTAGCATGGAAATTTCAGTCAAAAAGTAGGCTGAATTCGATATTCTCCACTTTGGATAAAGGTTTGACATTTCAAGCATTTTACGACTTGGGTGAATGTCTGGATTCAACAAGAGGATATCCGTATGACGATGTTTTAATTTCCAAAAAGAATATTGCGTGCTATTTTTTAAAATCCGAAGCATATTTTTCAAGATTGATTCACGCAGTCTTTAAGATGAGAGTGGACCCGATAACAGGAAACAGATATTTGGGAGAATATATATTAGGTGTGTTTGAGTCAGATAGATTTTTTGCCGATTTAAGTTTAGGCGCTTATGCCAGAGAAGATGAAGAAAAGCGATTTATTTCCGGAATCAAACTGGGATTGTTATTCGATAATATTGATGTGCAGACAGAACTCGGATTGCGAAAAAGGAGCGCTATTTTGGTGAAAACGACATTCACGCCTATCATAGGAGCTTCTTTTGAATTTGGTCAGGATTTGGTCTATGAAAACGATTACTTTTCGGATACACCGACAATTGGGATATTCTATGAAAATTCTTTTTTCGGAACTGCATTAAAATACGGTATTTTTGACGCAAATGAAAAGTTTTCCGCAGGCATCAAAATTGTACCTTTTGCAAGAATTAAATTTACTATGGACTATGTTTATCAAAAATATTACAGTTACAATTCTTTTTACTTTATGGTTGATGAAGAGGGAGAAGAGAGTATTCTTACATTCGGAGTTTCTCTTCTTTTCTGGTGATATAAGAATATCTTTTTTTCTCTTGACAAAATTATTATTTTGACTATACTAAACAAGCGCTCGGAGGAACATCATCCCTCCCAAAAAATAAAAAAACGCAAATAGCTCTTGACAAATTAAAAAATTTTGATATAATAATCATCCTTTTAATTTGATTACTTTGAAAGTTCTTTGACATTTTGATTTCTGTAGGAATGCATCTTATGGATTAAGATATTAAGAGTATATGGGGAATGCCTTGGCACAGATAGGCGAAGAAGGGCGCAGCAGACTGCGATAAGCCTCGGGGAGCCGTCAAGCAGGCTTAGATCCGAGGATTTCCGAATGGGGAAACCTGATACGATAAACTCGTATCGTCCCTGAATAAATACATAGTTCAGGGTCGCCAACCCAGAGAAGTGAAACATCTCAGTATCTGGAGGAAAAGAAAACAAAAGTGATTTCCCAAGTAGTGGTGAGCGAACGGGAAAGAGTCTAAACCCAGACATACGTGATAGGCTGCAACCGTTGTATGTCAGGTGTCGCGGGACCTGATTGGTCAAGTGCAGTGAGACCAAAAGGTTACAAATTATCTGTATAGCAGAACTGTTTGGAATGACAGGCCACAGAAGGTGAAAGCCCGGTATGCGGCATGCAGATGACCTTTTTCAGGTATCCCAAGTACCACGGGACACGAGAAATCTTGTGGGAATCCGGGAAGACCATTTCCTAAGACTAAATACTCATCTGTGACCGATAGTGCACTAGTACCGTGAGGGAAAGGTGAA
>DCUY01000009.1 GCA_002327905.1 Caldifarciminota bacterium UBA2202
TGAGCAAGAGAAATATCAAAATCGTCATTGCGAGCACTGCGAAGCAATCTCCTTACTGCGGTGAATGTTCTTTGTAAAAGAACGAATAGCCGACAAGGAGATTCCCACGCTTAGAAGTAAGTGGGTAAAGCATGGCGCTCGGAATGACGCGACTTTGTATGCTGGTATGCTGATAAAAGAGAGAGTTAATAGTTTATAGTTAATAGTTGATAGTTGAAGAAAGAACAAAAGAGGCCATGAGCTGAAAATACAGATGCAGAGCCAATACATAATATGGAATACAAATACACAAGGAACATTGACAGTGTATGACATATCAGGCAGAGAAATAATCAGAGAGGAATCAAAAGCAAGCGGAACGCACAAAACAGACATCAGACACTTGAAGAATGGGATATACTTTATAAAACTGAAGACAGAGAATCAATCAATCACAAACAAACAGATAATAATTAAATAAGATTATTTAACACCCGCCTCTTTTATTTTCCCTCTTGTCATTTTCTTCTCTTTGTTTATAATTAAAAAATGGAATATAAATCAATAAAAGGTTTAAGATACTTTCTCTTCATATTTTTAGGGTTTTTGATTATTGCGGATATTGCGGCGTATTTTGTATTTATGAATATAATAAATAATAGCGGAAATGACTATAAAAATGACAGATATTCAAATGTGAATTCCTTTATTGAAGTCACAAAAGAGAGGTTCAACAAATACCAGAGTCCGATTGATTTCATAAATCAAGAACAGGATTTCATAAGGAGGGATTTCAATCAGAGAAATGTATATGCCTACTATGTAACAGATTCGACGCTGTTCCCGATTCTTCAATCAAAGACATTCAATTTTGAGCAGAAGTATATTAGAAATTTTTTCATTCCCATTCTGAAAGATAATCTTTCCATGCGGTATTTCATTGATGATTATGAAGTATATTCATTCAAAATAGAGAATTTAAATAAGAATGCTCTTTTTGCAGTCATAGTTTACAAAACGAATAATGATTATATAATCAGAATTATAAAATATTTTATGTTCTATAGATTGGTTGTAATGATATTTATTCTCATTTTTGCGGGTTATCTCATCATATCCATTGAAAAGCCGATGAAAGATATTTCAGGAATTGCAAAGTCTTTAAATATGAAATTTGATTCAAATGACCAGAATAAGGTTGTGAAAGTATTCAGGGATTCAATAGAGGAGATTGTCAGACTGCAGAGGGAGCAGGAGAAAGAATTCAATCTATTGACGGATAAGTATAATAAAATGGAGAAGGATTTTCTATCCAAAGAGGGAATGATAAAATTGTCCGAGATAACAAACGGCATAGCCCATCAGCTGAATAATCAGCTTGGAGCAATACTCGGTCTTCTGCAGGCCTCTCAGAAGAATAATGATCCGAAGATAATTGAAACTGCTTACAGTCAATTGAAAATTCTCAGTGATTTTACAAATAAATTTCTTGAATTTTCAAAAGATATAAAACCGTATCTTTCAAAAGTGAATCTTACTGATATAATTACAAATATTTCTCAGAGATACGGTGTTGCAGTAAAATACGAAGATTCCCCGGAGCAGATGTTCGTGCAGTCGGACGAACTTCTGCTGGAGCAGGTGTTCATAAATGTTTTTGACAATATATCAAAATACTCGAAAGAAAAGAGAGCAATAATGTCAATAAAAAGATTTCCCAACAGGGTATCAGTTGAATTGGCAGACTTCGGGCCGGGATATCCTGAAAGTGTTTTGAATAATTTATATAGGCCTTTTTTAGATACTTCACACGGATATGGATTGGGAATACCCACTGTAATCAAGCTTGCGTCAATCCTAAATCATAGAGTCAGTTTTAAGAATATCAATGACAATGGAGTATTTGTGATAGAGTTCGCAGAGGAGAATTGATGAGCGGTGTGCCCACGATATTTATACTTGAGGACAATGCGTCATTCGCATTATTTTTGAAGGAGACATTGAAGGATATGGGGGAGCTGTATTTTGAAGGAACTATTCATGATGCAAAGAAGAGAATATCGTCAGAATCATTTGACCTTTATCTTCTTGATATGAAGCTTCCGGACGGAATGAGCTTTGAAATACTTGATGAATTAAGAACGCAGAATAGAGCAGGCAGAGCTGTGATTCTTACTGCTTTCGGCGATATACCAATGGCTATAGAGGCGGTGAGAAAAGGTGCATTGGATTTTTGGCAGAAGCCGATAGACTATGAAGTATTGAGAGAAAGAGTAAAAGAGATAATATCAGAGAAGGATTACAGCGGTATTGAAAAAATAATCATAGGCGATTCAAATGCTATTAAAGGAATAAGAGAGGATATAAAGCGGCTCTCGGGAACAGACATAAATGTTATGGTGAACGGGCCGACAGGGGCAGGGAAGGAGCTTACGGCAAAGACGATACACATGTATTCTATGAGAAAAAGAGGAAATTTTGTGCATATTGACTTCAATTCTATTCCTCCGGATTTATTGGAAAGCGAACTCTTCGGAGCAGTGAAGGGAGCATATACCGGCTCTTATGAGAACAGGGACGGGAGAGTGAAATCATCCGATAAGGGAACTCTGTACCTTGACAATATAGACTGCGCAGATATGCGCACACAGGCAAAACTGATGCGTTTCGTGCAGGACAAATCTTATTTTCCCATAGGTTCAAACAAAGAAGTGAAGGTGGACGCAAGGATAATATCTTCAGCATCCGAAGATTTAAAAAAGCTCATTGAAAATCAAAGACTTCGTGAAGATCTGCTCTACAGATTAAATGTCTTTGTAATAACTATTCCCGGAATAAATGAAAGAAGGGAGGATATCGAGCCCATCGCACGGCACTATATTGAAAAATTATCTGCGGACCTTAGAAAAGCCCCTGATATTTTCACTGATGCAATCATAAAGGCGATGGGAGGAATTGACTGGGCCGGAAATGAGAGGGAGATAATCAATTTCATAGAAAGGTCTCTTGTAACGGGGAAAGCGGAACTTAATGAAATCAACAATTTTGACAGCGACATATCATTGAAAAGCAAAATTAAAAATGTCAGACAGGAGTATGAGAAGAAAGAAATATCAAATGCCATGAAAATATGCGGTAACAATAAGGCAGAGACAGCAAAACTTCTGAAAATAAGCTATAGAAATTTGATTGAGAAGATAAAGGAGTATAAAATTGAAGAATGAAGCATTGCTTCTCGAGAATGTGACATATTTGGATTATAGAGGCAAAACAGTCTTAAATCGGAAGTATATTCAGATAAAAGAAGGAAAATTGTCATTTGGTCGGGCGGTAAAAAACAGCAGGACTCTGAATTGCGCGGATTATATAATGATTCCGTCATTTGTGCAGTCGCACACGCATCTGTGTCAGCATCTTTACAAGGGCCTTGCGGAGGATGTCTCTCTATTTGACTGGCTTAAAAAGCACATACTCCCTTATGAGGCGTCTCTGACTGAAGAATCAATACGGCTATCATGCAGAATGGCTCTTTACGAACTTATGGATTCAGGAACGACAGTGATACTTGATATGGGAACATTTGCGCATCAGAATGCCGTTCTTGAAGAGATTGAAAAATCCGGAATTACAGGATTTTCCGGAAATATACTTCTTGACAGAAGAGTGGGCAGATGGTCAAATGATCTTGACTCATACATTGATTATTCGCGGGAAATTATTTCCGGAATAAAAAAATCAAGCAGGGCAAAATACGCTCTCTGTCCGCGCTTCTTCCCCGGCATAACAAAGAGGGGCATATCAAAGATATTGAAGCTCAAAGATGAATATGACCTTGTTCTTCACACTCATGCTACAGAGACAGAGAAAGAGAATGAATTTGCATTCAAGAATTACAAAGGAAGCAACATTGAGGGAATGAATGAAATGAAAATGCTTTCAGAGAAGACAGTTATTGCGCACTGCGTTCATTTAAAAGAGAATGATTTTAAGATATTAAAAGAGTCCCGCTCAACCGTATGCCATTGTCCGTCAAGCAATATGAAGCTCGGATCCGGAATCGCAGATATAGAACGGATGCAGAGAATGAAAATAAATACATGCCTCGGGTCTGACGGAGCGCCATGCAATAATAATATGAATCAGCTCATTGAGATGCGTTTGTGCGGCCTTCTTCAGAAAGTGAAGAACAATTCGAAGAGCATGAATGCGCAGAATGTATTCAAGATGGCTACATTCAACGGTCTGCCGCCTCTTGAAATGGAAAAAACGAACGGAACAATAGAGGATGGAAAGAATGCAGATTTTCTTCTGATAAAGAAGAATTCAGTTCATTCGTCTCCATTTGACGCAAATCCGTTTTCTTCAATTGTATATTCAATATATCCTTCGGACATTGAATATGTATTTTCAAACGGAAAGATGCTTAAAGAGAGGGGAAGAGTATTGGTTTACGATGAAAAGGATTTGATTGAGAAGAAAAAGAGGTGGTTAAAAGACTTTCTTTCTCACAGGTTTTGATTCTTTTGTAAGTCCGAAATCCACAGTAAAATCAGCCTTCACTTTATCCACAACAATATACATTATGAGATTGGGGAAGACAAATTCATACCCCTGAGGAAGGGACGGCACTTCCACTATGTATGTTCCTGTCGGAAGATTCGAAATCGAATAAAATCCGAAAGCATCGGTATATGTATATTTGTCCGAATCCTTCAATCTGATTACTATTCCTCCGATTCCTCCTTCATCCTCATCTTTGATTCCGTTCTTGTTCAGGTCATAAAAAACATACCCTGTTATTGAACCGAGTTTTATCAGAGGAAGGTCTATTATATTATTTGAAAAATTCTTTACATTAACAAAGACATAATCTTTAGTGTCATAATATGCTGGAATCTTTGTTTTTGATATGCTCAGCTTATAGTTGGCAGGCTTTAAGAACATGAACTTGTACCCGCCTTTTTTATCTGTCTTGACTTTTATTGAATCATTCAAAAGCACAGTCACATTGGATACGGGAGTGTCATTCCCGTCAAAGACATCATTATTGTTTTTGTCGAAATATATTCTTCCGGAGACCATTCCTGTATTGAAATTGTCAAGACCCCCTTTTAAGGAGAGTTGCGTTGACATTGAGAAGGCAAATGACCTGTCATAATAAAGTTGCATATTGTTTATAAGACTGTATCTTTCAGTGTTAAGAGTGAAATCAAAGTGATTGCCTATGTATGTTCTGTTGTCCCTCTCTCCGAAATCTATTCCGTATTCATAACTCCAAAGAGATGCTATTGACCATTTGATGTAATTGGTATAAGAGAATGAAAGAAGAGAATCAGTGAATGAATACTTTCCGTATGTGCCTATTACTGTTCTGTTGCTGAATGTGTAGGCAAAATTCAAATAAATATTATTGTTATAGAATGAATCTTGCGGAGATAGGTAGTATGAGCCGTCTATATAGAATCCCTTGAACCATTTTGTCAAGCCGAGAGTGTAGTTGACCCCCTTTGTGCGGTCTCTGTCATATACATATCTGAAATAATCCCAAGAGAATGAGATTTTCGGAAGAAATCCTATTGATGTCATTACCCTCGCATTGAATCTCTCGTAAGAGGTTGAATCATCAGGTACCATTTTGTAGAGAGAATATCCGCCTGCAAGACTAAGCTCATTGGTTATCCTTAAAGACGGTTCAATCCCGATATTGTCCCTTCCTCTTCTGTACATGAAATATGAAAAATTAGTTGAATTGATAGGCAGGTGCTGACCGTATATACCCAATGAGAAATATGTTGTCCTCAGATATGTTCTGTATGAATATGAAATATTCTCCATTTCGGAATTATAATAGAGAAGATTATAGCTTTTAGTCAATGAGAAATCATTATAAAGCACATTGAAAAGATTTGATTTGTGCTTCACTCCCAATACTCTCTGAGAAATGAACGGAGAATAATAGGGATTGTCAAACCTGTTCGCAAAATAAAAAGTTGTTGTGTCGCTGTATGAAATATTGAAGGGAAGAGAGATTCCGTAAACGCCCCTGTTCTGCGTGAATTTTATTCCTTTTGAAGTGACAGGGTCAGAATCCCTTCCGGCAAAGAGTCCTATGCCGTAATGCCTGTAAAATAGATTTCCGCTGAATCCCCGCAGTCTCATATATAAAGGGGAGCTTGAGAATATGTCTCCGTAGAGCGCTTTATAGCTTAACCCGTTTACAGGTTTGAATGTTGATGCTGAAATAAGAAAATTATAAGGGCTGAAATCTTTCATTGTCATTGAAAAATCAGCGCGTAGAGTCGTGTCAAGAGATGTTCTGTAAAGAACATCAATCTGAGGTAAATCATAGGATGATGAGTTTTGAATATAGCTTCTTCCGCTTATAATATAGTATGATTGATTAGGTAAAGAAAAAATTAAAATAGAAATGAGAAGAGAAAATGAAATAAAAATATATCTCATTAATCTATTGTCAGCCTCTTCTCTCCCTCTAAAATCTCGCTGCCGGAATAGTCAAGAGTGACTTTAACAGTGTATTCACCCTTCAAGAGATTTGTCTCAACGGGAAAGTAAATATTTGTTTTAGATTCAGGAAGGGAGAGCTTCTCTTCGATTTTCTTTTCATAAACCATTTTGTCATCTTTGAAAATCTGCATAAAGCCCTTCACTCTCAAATGCACATTCCCTGTGTTTTCAAATATTGCATTCATCCTGTAATCTTTTTTTTCAAAATCAAGACCTACAAGGTCGCCGTTTTTAACTGTTGTGCCTGCGATTGAAGAGTAGATTGTGCATCCCACTCTGCCGGCCAACATAAGCATTTGATTGCCGGATATATTGAAAGGGGTGGATTCAAAGAAGAGCATTGACCAGTAATCTCCGTAAACCTCTTTGGGAACATTAAGAGTGAGCCTTATCTCTTCAGACGACTTGGGCTGAATATTGAATTCCTGAGGATTAATGTAAATCCAGTCAGAGCATGAATTTTTAAGCGTCTTGGAGGGGAAGTAGAGCACTTTGCCGTCCTTTTCCAATGACCAGTCACTTGCATATATTTTCATATGGAGAATAGAGTCAGTTGTATTCTGCACACCAACAGTGAATGTCTTTGATTCCTCAGGCCTTGCAGTAAATTCATATTTAGGAGGCGAGATTGTGAAGCCGACCTGTGCAAATGATGCAAGTGCGCATATTGTTGTTAAGGCCAAAGTAAAGAAGAATTTCATCTCGCCTCCTAAATTATCAATAATTTACAGACTTGTTATTGTGTATGTCAATGTTATTGTCTGTATAGGGTCAAGTGCAGGGTCGGTATCTTCAAGCATGAATTCTATTGCCTGATCGTAAGCTACCCATGCAGTAAGTCTCGGCTCTCCTGCCAATACAGACACTGATGCGCTTGACGAATATGCTGTCCAAGGCGCAACTGCTGGTAAGCCGTCAGCCGAAATTGGTGTTGTGGAAGGCGCAAAAAAGAGCTGATTTGCTGTAATATCAGCAGAGAAATCTCCTGATGCTGTTACATCAAGATTGAATCCGTTTGTCGCATTGCAGAAGAGATCCATGCTTATCTCTGTCTCTGCACTTGTTGGCAGAAAGTATCCAGGAAATGATGTCGGGAGTGTCGCTGATGTGAGATCAAATATAATTGGTCCTGCGTTGTTTATTCTTATTCCAACTCTGTTTGGTATAAGAATCTGGACATCGATTGTTCCTGTGTCTGTTGCGGCGAACATTGGCAGTGCAACTGCTGTGAGCACGACAAGCATGACTGCTGTCATTAAGAAACGTTTCATAGAACCTCCTTAGTATAATGAGTTTAAAGTGAATCTCAATTTTGTATTGTATCTTCCCGCAGGGTCATCCCAATTGATTTTGAGCATGAAATCAAGTGTTATCTCTTCTCCTAAGTCTCCTGTTGGCTCTCCTGAAGCTATAGTGGAGGGCTTGTTTATTACAAACGGCTCAAAAACGCCTTTTCCAGTTCTGAATTGAAATCTCTGAATATCAATAGTATTTCCCTCTACTGAAGACAGATTGTCAAGCGGCTCAATAGTGAGTATCCATTTGACATTGCTCTTAACCTTGACTGTGAGCCCCTTTACTTTCATAATCTCCTTCATGTCAGGCTTAATCTCTCCCAAATCAAGATTGTTGGAGGAGAATTCAAGCATCATCACTTCCTGATTGTCAAAAGTCACTCCTGTCTCTGCAGTGTATCCTGCGCTTAGAGAGAGGGAGAACAGCACTAAAATCACAAATGCCAATCTATTCATAAGAGTACTCCACCTTGTCAAAATTTTCGAAAATCGTATTTATTATCTTCTCTATTGAAAACATATCCACAGGATAATTTGCATAATAGGTTATCTGATTGTTATTTCTTACAATCTTCTGATATTCAATGTCATCTATCCTCGAAATATATATTATTTTTGATTTTGGACTGAACTGATTTATTGAATTGATAATCTTCTGTTCATTAAAGATAGGAAGTTCCTTTGAATCAATTATAATCATCGGGAATTTATTGATCATGGAAGAAGTGATAAGTGAAATATAATTATCAAAATATTCCACATTAGCAAACTTCTCTTTGAGTTTCTCTTTAATCTCATTATCATTACTTAAAATGCTAATTTTTTTATTCATATCCTATTTATTATTGCAATTTTTATGCCACAATTTAAATTTCGACTAAGTGGCTTAAAATAATGGTTTAGTTAATCGGAGCTAATATCAATTCTAAATTAAGTGTGGCATAATTAGACTCTCCGCCACACTATTCATCTTTGATGCTGTACTTATCCATCTTCCTGTAAAGAGTCTTTCTGTCAATCCCGAGTATTCTTGCCGCCTTTGCTTTGTTGCCTCTGACTTTTTGAAGAGTCTTTTTAATATGTTCGATTTCAACATCATCAAGAGAGAAGGATTTTTTAATTTTGCCCTCTTCAAATCGGATTATGTTTATCGGGAGATTATCAATGTAAATACCCTTTCCGTCGGAAAGTATGATAGCCCGTTCAAGTATATTCTCAAGCTCTCTGATATTGCCGGGCCAATTGTATTGTAAAAAAAGTTGCATGACAGAAGGGTCAATATGGAATTCTGCGCTATTTACATTTCTCTTTTTTAGTATCGCCTTTATAAGAAGCGGAATATCATCAATTCTCTCCTTTAAATCGGGAAGTTCAATCTTCAATGTTTCAAGCCTGTAATAAAGGTCCTCTCTCAATTTTCCTTCAAGTATCATTTCATGAAGATTTTTATTCGTAGCCGCTATAATTCTCGTGTCAACCGAAATGTCAGTTACTCCTCCGAGCCGTCTGAAGCTCTTATTCTCAATAATATGAAGAATTTTCGCCTGACTCTTTAGCGGGAGCTCGGCAATTTCATTAAGAAATATAGTGCCTTTATTTGCAACTTCAAAGAGCCCGAATTTTCTGTTCATCGCTCCGGTAAATGCCCCCTTCTCATATCCGAAGAGTTCGCTTTCAATAAGCGTCTCAGGCAGGGAGGCGCAGTTCTGCATTATGAAAATCTCATCCTTTCTGCTTGATTTTGAATGTATATATTTAGCAAGAGTGTCCTTGCCTGTTCCTGTCGCTCCGATTATCAGAATCGGAAGCTCGCTTGAAGCATATTTGTCAGCCACATCAAGTATCTTCTTCATTTTTTTCGAATTCGTAGTTATCAAAGAATCCTCTTTTATAGCAGGTTTGAGTTTCTCATAGACATCGGTTATATTGATTGTCTTCTCCATTTTCATCAGTACATTTGAAAGGTCTCCGATCTTAAACGGTTTCGGGAGAAAGTATGCCCCTGTTTTAAGAGCAGTCTTTGAATAGTCAACCTCTCCGTATGCTGTCATTATTATGATTTCACTTTGCGGAGACCATTCTTTGATTTTGTCTATAAGAGTGAATCCGTTAATATCAGGCAGGTGAATGTCGAGAAAGCATATATCAATGTTTGTCTCCTTCAGTATCTCAATAGCCCTGTCTCCCGTATAAGCCTGATATATGCTGTAACTGAATGCGGTGAGAGCCTCCTTCAGAGTCTCTGAAAAAGTCGGTTCATCATCTATTATCAATACATTGATTTTCCTACTCATATTATAAATATAATAACTGACAATTCAAATTTTGTCAATAGTAAAGTGGGTTATTATGCCACAAAGAGAGCGTGTTAAAATTTCTGTAAAATTGAAAAGAAGGAGTTGAAAGTGGCCATTGAGATCCTTAAAATAGTAAAAAAACTATTAACACCAAAAAAAGAGTAACGATGACCCAACAAAATAATACAGAACTTTATGAGATAATTGAGAACTCCATTTGAAGTTTATGGAGGTATCACAAATGCTCAACAGCTTAACAATAAACACATT
>DCUY01000015.1 GCA_002327905.1 Caldifarciminota bacterium UBA2202
AAAATCAAAGAGTTAATAGTTTATAGTTGAAATTTTGTGAAGGAATCAGAGGCAAACACAGATAAAAGTACTTGACAAGATAAGGGTTATAAATATAATAATAAGATAAATTAAAACAGGAGTTTCTTTTATGAAAAAGTTTCCTTTGATTGAAATAGGAATTGTAGTGGCGACAGCAATTCTTCTCTACATTCTCATATATCCGGGATATGTGCAGAATAAGGAGATGAATCATAAATATGATGTGATTTCAAATATTTATGCAGTCAAAACAGCTTATGAAATGTTTGTAACTCTTGATAATAACGGAGTGCTTACAGAGAATGTCAATCCGAAAGTCACGGAATATCTAAATTCCTTCGGAGTAAAGAACCCTTATTCGGGTGAAGCATATACTCCTTCGGATATAACAATCTATTCTCTTGATAATCCTATTGATGTTGCTGATAATACTCTTTCAGGAAAACATGGAATCCAGAGGGGAAAGCCGGGCACATTCAGTGTCGGAATTTATATTCCTGATTTATCAACATACAAGGCGTTGAGTGAGAAGAAAGACAAAACTAAGGATGACAAGAAGGCGCTTGAAAAGATGGTGCTTGAAGTGAGAAAATATACTGTCATAGGATTCGGCGAAGATTCAATGCCTGTATCAATGAAAGACATGTCAGAAGAGAAAGAAGAGGTATTTTATCTTACAGGAGAGAAGACAGCGGTTGAACAGTGATTATTGATTCGCTCAGTAGTTCTCTATATCGATTTTTGAAACTTTGCCGGCAATATTTTGTTTAAGAAATCTTTGAGCAATTTTACGGAAATTTCTGGGGATATCGGATAAAAAGAATCTGATGTCCCCTTTTTTATTGTCAGAATTCAGCATTCCCAAATCTTCAAGCATGCTCTTTACTGTTCTCGCAGTCTGTCTTGCGGAATTAACCACCTGCACATTGTCTCCGGAAATCTCCCTGATTTTTCTCTCAAAAAGAGGATAGTGAGTGCAACCGAGTATGAGAGTGTCTATATCCTTTTTAATAAGTTTCTTTAAATAATCTCTTAAAATTATTTCAGTCGCCTTATTCTCGACAAGCCCCTCTTCAGCCAAAGGAACAAGGAGGGGAGTGGCAAGAGAAAACACTTTGTGCGACTTGTTGAATTTCTTGATTATTTTGCTGTATGCTCCCGATTCAATTGTAGCAGGAGTTCCAATCACTCCTATTCTTTTCTTTCTCGTCACCTGAGATGCATACATTGCATTAGGAAGAAGAACATCAACAAACGGTATGTCGAAATTCTCTCTTAAAAGATTCATTGCATTTGAAGAGACAGTATTGCATGCTACAACAATCATTTTAACATCCATTGATTTCAGAAAAGAAGAATCCTGCATTGCAAATTTTTTAATTGTCTCGACGGATTTGCTTCCATAAGGCACTCTTGCAGTGTCTCCAAAATAAATTATATTCTCATTGGGAAGCTGTTTTAAGACTTCTTTAAGAACCGTCAGTCCGCCGACTCCGGAATCAAAGATTCCTATTGGTTTATTTTGAATTTTTCTTTTCATATTCCTTTAAGTATTTTGAAAGTCCGTTATAAATTAGCTGGGCAATCTCCTGCCTGAAATCCTTGCTCTTAAGCTTCTTCTCCTCATCCTTATTTGACAGAAAAGCAGTCTCTATGAGGACCGCAGGCATGTAATTCCCCTTAAGCACATAAAACCCGGCCTGTTTGAGCCCTCTATTCTCAGCTTTGTATTTGACTTCATATTCAGTCTGTATGAATTCAGCCAATCTGCTTGAAGCTGATAAAAACTCATTCTGAGCAAGGTCCCACAATATGAAATCAAGACCCTTTCTTTCATCATCCGGAAGGTCAAATGTCAGAGAAGAATTTTCTCTCGCCTCTACTGCGCGCTCCCAATCAGTCTTTGCATTGGACAAAAAGTATGTTTCAAATCCCTTTGAACTCTTGTTTTTGGATGCATTGCAGTGAATTGAGAGAAAGATAGCATTCGGATATTTGTTTGCAAGCTGTGTTCTCTCCGAGAGAGACACAAACTTGTCTTTATCCCTTGTCATAATAACATCAATGTTCTTATATCCTGCATTTATGAGCTTTTTAAGTCTCTGAGCCATATCAAGATTCATTGTCTTTTCCTGAACTCCTGAAGGTCCAATCGCTCCCGGGTCCTTTCCACCATGTCCGGCATCAATGATTATCGTCTTCAATGAAAATATATTGTTGAGAGTGTCTGTCTTAGGCCTCTTCAAAAATAAAATTACAATGGAATCCGCAGAAGATGCTATTGTCGAGAATTGATATTCAGGCGCATAAGTGATTATTACAGTGCTTTCGTTCTTGTCATTTGACGGCTCCAAAATGCGAATCAATTTCTTGGAATTTTTCATCCTGAATTTATTTTCATCAATTGAGGTATTCTTTAAAAAGATTATTATGTCACGGTCTCCGGCTTCATGCGTAAACTCGGGTCTGCCGTTAAGAAGAATCTTTATTGAATTGTCAGTCTCATTTATTCCGAGAACTTTGAGAGCAGATTTAACTGTGAGTTTGTTTGAATCGAATATTGTGTTCTCAGGAAGTATTTTTTCAAATACGGACTTTATTGAATTGAGCGGAAAAAGAATAATGTCTTTATAATAAACAGGGGAATGAGCCATCTTGAACATGTTTCCGCCGCTCTTGTAGAATGGGCTGTTTATTAAAAGTATCACATAGCTTCTCTCAGTCTCAATTCTGAATTCCTCCTGAGTCTTCTTGAAATTAGTTGTGACTAAGACAGCAGATGTGAGGATATTCAGGTCAACATACTCCGCATTATCAATGGAATAGACAAGAAGCGAATCTGTCCGATTATTGTTTTCAATTATGAAATATTCATCGGAAAAAGCAAAAATAAAGACAAAAAGAATAAAAAAACTAAGTGCGTATTTTATTTTCTCGCTCCGAATCCCTTTCAAAGTCTCTCCTTTTTATTGTTTCTCTTTTGTCAAAAACCTTTTTCCCCTTGCATAGAGCCAATTTAATTTTGACAATATTTCTATCATTTAAGTATATCTCAATAGGAATTAAAGTCAAACCCTTTTCTTCAATTTTCTTCAATAATCTCTTTATTTGGTTTTTATGAAGCAGAAGCTTCCTCTCTCTCTTTGGGCTCAGTTTTACATGGGTTCCAAACGGATTGCAGTCAATATTCATATCATAAATATACGCCTCAAGAGTCTCTCTGTTTATCTTTGCAAATGATTCTTTAATAGAAACATTGCCGTTTCTGATTGATTTGACCTCATCTCCTTTGAGCATTATGCCCGATTCGATATCCTCTTCAATGGCATAATCAAAGTAAGCTTTTTTATTTTTCTGTATGAGTTTCATTTAATTTTGACTATCCTTCCAGTTTCGGAATGTTTTTCGAATCTCAGAAAATATATTCCGCTGTTTATTCCTTTGAGATTAATTCTGTTGTTATTTATAATTCCCTCTTTTATCTTTCTTCCGGTAATATCAGTAATATAAAACCTTTCATTGTCCACTCCGGAAATATTCAAATAGTCGGATGATGTAAAGAATGATGCGGATAATGCAGTCTCTCTCTTCACACTTACATCAAAGAGGGCAAGTTCTACCGACTCTCCCGGCATTGACCCCATTATTCTGTATGTGACAGTGCCTTTGTAATAAGAGGGAAGAGCGTCCTCGATTGAAATTCTTGAAGCGGAATTGCATTCTCTCACAAGAGAGAATGAAAATTCACACATGAGCTTCCTGAAAATTTTTATTGATGAATATTTTGAATAATCTGATATATTGATTGAAATGGAGACTCTGTTCTCTTCGGATGATATCCGTGAATCCACAGCAGATGTCTGCGTATAATCAAGAGAGTCAACAGAGAGCCAGTAAGTTGTATTTAAAAGAAGACGCCTGTCGATTCCTTCATTCCATCCGTCATAGAGCTCATCACTTGTATTTCCTGTGCTGTCATCGCATGGAGACGAATCGCCAGTGCCTGCGACTCTTCCGTTGTGTGAGCCGTAGAAAGCCACTGAAAGCATGCTGTAACTTGTATTGTAAAGAGCAACTTCAAGCGCAGAGGCGGACTGCTGAATCATTGTTCCTGCATGAAAATTATAAGTGCCGCCTATGACTGAGCCGAACGGACCATTGACTATTGTGTCATTTGAAGTATTGTAAGTGGAAGTGTAATCGCTGATATTATTATTGCCTTCGGATACTTGATAAAAATGCATTCCAAAGGCGTCCGAACCGAAGTTATCCCACACTTGCGGCGAATCCCATCCGTCCCCGTCCCTGTCAGAAGAGACATGGTCTGCAACCATGAAGAGTCCGCCGCCATTTGCGACATAATTGAATATTGCAGTCGATTCTGCTGAAGTAAACGGGTTCTGCGGTTCGCACACAATATAAACATCATAGTTTTTCAAATCCATAGGTCGGGTTGTTCCGTAAGTAATTTGAGAATCAGGAGGGAGTGTGAATACTTCAAATTCTATTGTATCATAAGAAGTGTTCGCATTGTAAATATGCGCAGTATCAAGCTCAAATCCCCATGATGAAATTCCTCCGTACCAATCATCTTCATAGGAGGGATTTGCCGGGAGCGGAACAGGATAATTCGCATCTATTATCCAGTCTGCATTTCCCGCAGTCTGATTCTTTGTATAATCAAATAAAACTTTTTTGATTTTAGTCTGAGACGGATAAGAGACAGTGTAGGAATTTGTATCAGAAACAGATGTAAGATTCTCATTATCCTTCGCCCACACATAGTACAAAACCGCAGAAGATGCTGTCTGCCCCGGAATGGAATAGTATCTTGTATTGCCTATTAATGAATCTCTGTAGACTTTTACCCAAGCGTCTGAATTGACTTTATAAAAGAGTGAGTCGGCAGTCACAGAGCCATTGTCTGTTATCACGCACGAAACAGTCAATTTCTGCAGATTTACAGGAGATGCCGGTGTGTGCGTCAGTAATGAAAACTGCGGAGTATTTACCGAGGACCCGCCCAATGTATCTCCGAAGTAAACTGAATCAATGAATATTTCACCGTTGCCGTCCCATAATGATGTATCATAAAATCTAAAACCCACCTTGGCAAAATACGCTGTGGCTGGAGTTGATATAAGAGTCTCAGGAAATGCCTGCCAAGAAGAATTGTCTCCGACAGAATCAAGAGCGAAATTATTTCCCAAAAATATATAAGAAGCATCATAATAATTTAAATACAATTTTCCATACACTGCGGGGTCATTGTCGAGAATGTGTGCTTTGATTCTGTATGCAGTGGAGGGCTGGACTGCAACATATTCCGACAAAACATCGGTCAGCGCCTGAACTCTCGTGAAGACATGGGCTGTAAAAGAGTATGAGCCTGAATATTTCACAGAGGACTGTACACAGCGGAAAGAATCCCTGTATGTTGAATCCTGATACCAAGAATTCGGATGAATGGAATCGCTCCATAATTCGAAATCGGAATTCAGAAGAAAATTGGCTGAAAACAGTTGAATGCAAATAAGAAGAGAAAAAATTAAAATAAGATTCCGCATGCGACTCCTTTGTTAACCTTTTATTTTACCAAATTATATAAATAAAATCAAGTTTTACATTTTACAAAGTGCACGATTCACTGCCAGTCAAGCAAAATATTACCATTGATTTTTTGACAAAAATATATTATATTAAAAAGATTAACATAAACAAGGAGATTTATGGAAAGTACCGAAGTCTATTTATACGCGAGATACTCAACCGACAAAAAAGAGAATAAGAAAATTGACAGGGATATATCCGCATTTTTAAACAAATACAATAAATATGTAATAGTGAAGAAATTTACTGACGGGCCTGATACGGATGATATGGGCATGATAGGCCTGATGAATCTCCTAAGGATTGAAATGCGCGTAAAGAGGATAATCGCTTTTTCCCGTTCGAATCTGTCACAGGATGATATTTTTGTAATGTGGATTGAAAAGGAATTTTTCAAATACGGCGCAACAGTCAGATACATTCACAATGAATATTTTGCCACAAATGAAATGGAGGTTTTTAGGGAGAGAATCATTGGAGCATTTGCCAGATACGAGAATGAGAAACTCCCCAATAAGCTCGCGGCGCATAGAGAATATAAGGCATTCAATTCAGGCGTCAAAGCGAGCGGCAATTGTCCTTTGGGATACAGATATTTCGGAAAGACATCAAAGGATAAAATAATCATTATCGTCAAGCCGGAGGCAGAGCTTGTCAGGCACATTTACGAAAAATATCTCGAACTGAAGTCCCTCGGCCTTTTAAAGGAGTACTGCGACCAAAACAATATAATGTCAAGAAGAGGGAAGAGATTCTCCCGTCAGGCATTATACAATATACTTGTGAATAAATTTTATATAGGAATCCTGTCATACAATCAGTATAAATACATAGGAGTCAAGGGAAGCGCAAGAAAACGCGCTATTCTGATACAGGAAAGAAGAATTGAGGGAAGCCACGAAAGGATAATTTCTAAAGAACAGTATGATCAGGTGACTGCACTGCTTGAAGAGAATAACAAGCATAAGAATGACTGATAAATGGATAAAATCATAGTCAAAGGCGCAAGGGTTCACAACCTCAAGTCAGTTAATTGCGAAATTCCTAAAAATAAATTTGTCATAGTCTCTGGAGTGAGCGGTAGCGGGAAATCATCATTTGCTTTTGACACACTTTATGCTGAAGGGCAGAGGCGGTATGTCGAGTCGCTCTCATCGTATGCGCGCCAGTTTCTCGGAGTTATGGAGAAGCCGGATGTTGATTTCATAGACGGGCTTTCACCTGCGATTTCAATTGAGCAGAGATCAATTTCCAAAAATCCCCGCTCCACAATAGCCACTGTCACTGAAATATACGATTATCTGAGGGTTCTGTATGCAAGAGCGGGCGACATACGATGCTATAACTGCGGAAGGGAAGTGAAAAAAATGTCTCTTGATGAAATTGTGAGCGACATACTCTCTTTTAAGGATGAAAAGATTCTGATCCTATCTCCGATTGTGAGAAGCAAGAAGGGGGAATTCAGGGATATCATAAGGAAGTATGTAAAGAGGGGATTCACCAGAATGGTGATAGACGGAAAGCAGATTAAAATAACTGAAGATGTGCAGATTGACAAAAACAAAGCGCACTCGATAGAGCTTGTAATAGACAGATTGACAGTCACTCCTGAAGCAAAGAGGCGTTTGACCCAGTCAGCGGAACTCGCATTAAAAGAATCAGGCGGACTCGTGTATGTGCAGAATGAAGAGAATGAGAGAAAGGTGTACAATGAAACACTCGCTTGTCCGCACTGTTCAATCTCCTATGAAGAGATTACTCCGCGGTCATTCTCATTCAATTCTCCCTACGGAGCATGTCCTGAATGCCACGGACTCGGAACTGTCATGGATATTGACGAGGAGAGCGTTATAGCTAACGGAGGTCTTTCAGTTCTTCAGGGGGCGATATCTCCGTGGGGCGACCCGTCAAGAAGGCAGGACCTGATAAAATTGGCAAAGAGAATGAAATTTGATTTGAATGCTCCGTATGAAAAACTCTCTCCCGAAGTGAAGGATGTCTTGCTCAGAGGAGTCACAGAGGCAGACGAGACGAGGTGGGGAATTGATTTTAATTTTGAAAGCGTTCTGGATTATCTAAACAGAATGTACCTCTCAACTGATTCCGAATGGATGCAGTCAGAGGTTTCAAAATACACAATATTCGCCAAATGCCGCTACTGCGGCGGGTCTCGACTTAAAAAGGAATCATTGTCAGTTTATATCGGAGGAAAGAATATTTATGAGTCAGTCTCAATGGACATATCCTCCTCATTAAAATGGTTTTCAGGAGAATTGAAAATAGAAAAAGAGAAAGAAGGATTCGCCAATGAACTTATTTCGGATATTCTAAAGAAACTCTCATTTCTCAAAGATGTGGGTGTGGAGTATCTGACTCTTGACAGGTCAATGGAATCGCTTTCAGGCGGAGAGGCGCAAAGGGTGCGTCTTGCAACACAGATCGGCTCCGGCCTGACAGATGTTCTCTATGTTCTTGACGAGCCGTCAATAGGCCTTCATCAGAGGGATGTTGGAAGACTTATTGAGACATTGAAAAAACTCAGGGACAAAGGCAACAGCATCATTGTTGTGGAGCATGACAGGCATTTCATAGAGGAGAGCGATTTTATAATTGATTTCGGCCTTCATGCTGGAAATAACGGAGGAGAGATAATATTTGCCGGAAGCTTCAATGACCTTTTAAAGAATGAAAAATCATTGACTGCGAAATACCTCTCAGGAAGAGAGAAAATATTCATAGACAGAACTCCGAGAAAGAGGGAGCCGGGTTATGAAATTATTATAAGAAAGGCAAGCGAACATAACTTAAAAGATATAGATGTTACAATACCGCTTGGTTTGTTTGTCTGCATCACAGGAGTGTCAGGTAGCGGAAAGAGCACTCTTGTAAATGATATTCTCTTCAATGCTCTCAAAAAGCATTTTCGTCTGTCAAAAAAACAGCCCGGAGCCCACCAATCAATAGAGAATATTCATTTGATAGATAAGGTGATTGACATTGACCAAACTCCAATAGGAAGGACTCCGAGGTCCAATCCGGCGACTTACACGGGTGTCTTTACTCCTATACGAGAACTTTATGCTGAGCTCAAAGAGGCAAAAATCAGAGGATACAAAGTGGGCAGATTCTCCTTCAATGTGAAGGGAGGAAGATGCGAAGCGTGCGAAGGAGACGGATATAAGAGAATTGAAATGTATTTTCTTCCTGATGTCTTCATAACATGCGATGTGTGCCATGGAAAGAGATTCAATGAAGAGACACTTCAGGTGAAATTCAAAAATAAAAATATTGCTGATGTGCTGAGTATGTCCGTCGATGAAGCTCTTGTTCATTTTGAAGGACTACCGAGAATAGAAAACAAGCTGAAGCTCTTGTCAGAGGTGGGTCTCGGATACATTAAGCTCGGACAGCCTGCCACATCATTGTCCGGAGGAGAGGCGCAGAGAATTAAGCTCGCGCGTGAATTGTCAAAGCAGGATACTGGAAGAACCTTGTATATTCTTGACGAACCGACAACAGGGCTTCATTTTCATGATGTGAAGATGCTTCTGAAAGTTCTTGACAGGCTCGTAAAAAAAGGTAATACTTTATTAGTTATAGAACATAATCTCGATGTTGTGAAATTTGCGGACTGGATAATCGACATGGGACCTGAAGGCGGAGACAAAGGCGGAGAGATAATAGTTCAGGGCACATTGGACCAGATTGTGTCATGCAGAGCATCACACACTGGACGATATTTAAAAAAGGAACGAGCATAAGGAGGAAACCATGACTTCTGCTTTAGGTTGGCTCATCGTGGCAGTCATATTTTTCATTGTGGAGATACTTACACCGGTATTTCTGTTCAGTCTGTTTGCTACCGCCGCATTCGTAGTCTCAGTATTTGCATTTTTCTTTCCGAACATGTTTTATGTGCAGGTTATTATATTCGCTCTGCTCTCATTCATACTGGTGATTTTTGTAAGAAAACTATTTCTCAAGTTCTTCAACAAGAATGACAAAAACGGAGCAAAGAGCAATGTGGATTCAATGATAGGAAAGAGATGCAGAGTTGTAGAGGAGATTGATAATGAAAAAGACACAGGCATCGCTATTCTTGACGGAGTGAGATGGAGAGCCTTTGCAGAGAATAATGAAAAGATAGAGACTGGAAAATTTGTTGAGATCATAAGAGTTGACGGCACAAAATTGACAGTGAGAAGCTATAATGAAAGTTAAAGGAATTCTTTTAGCGGCATTCATTCTCATCACTTTTGCATCCTGCTCTCTATTGGAATCTCCGATTTTCAAAAGGGATGAAATACTGAAATCCGGGCAGATTTACTCAGATTCGCTGAATTTCGAAGTTGCCGGCACTTATTCAATTTATATTTCAAGTGATTATTCTTTGGATATATTCTTCTTTGACGCCAGAAAGGGATATGAGGTGTTCAGAGATTCAGGGATGCTTTATTCGGAATATATCTATCAGCCTCTTTCTTATGCGAACAAAGCTTATGTTGATGAAGTGTTTCAGATATTTGAAAATAATAAAACCCTGTACTTTGTGATTGACAACAGAGATTATGTATCAGCAAGCGACGGTGATGCGCTTTACTCGATTGAGATAAAAAAACTATAAGGAGAACTTTGTGTCAGAAGTAATACTTAAAAATGTAAGAAAGGTCTATCCTAACAGCATAGAAGCGGTGAAGGATGTCTCATTAACTATTGAGGACAAGGAGTTTATTGTCTTTGTCGGTCCGTCAGGATGCGGAAAATCCACTCTTTTGAGGTGCATCGCAGGACTTGAAGAAGTCACTTCGGGAGAGATTATCATTGGAAGACAGGTGGTGAATGACATACATCCGAAAGACAGGGACATTGCAATGGTATTTCAGAATTATGCTCTCTATCCTCACATGAATGTTTATAACAACATTGCATTCGGACTTAAAACAAGAGGTTATTCCAAGGATGAGATAGGAGCAAGAGTGCTGGAAGCAGTGAAGATTCTCGGCATTGAAGAGTACTTGAAGAGCAAACCGCGCGAACTCTCTGGCGGACAAAGGCAGAGAGTTGCGATTGGGCGAGCCATTGTGCGTCATCCCAAGGTCTTTCTGTTTGACGAGCCATTGTCAAATCTGGATGCTAAGATGAGAGTCTCTATGAGGGCTGAAATATCGCGTCTGCATAAAACACTCGGCGTGACAATGATATATGTGACGCATGACCAAACAGAGGCAATGACAATGGGAGATAGAATAGTTGTCATTGATAAAGGGGAGATAATGCAGGTCTCTGACCCGCACACACTCTATTTCAAGCCGGAGAATCTTTTTACGGGAACATTTATAGGATCTCCGCAGATGAACATATTCTCAGGCGCGGTAACATCGGGAAAATTCTTGTCTGAAAATCTTAATTTTTCATTTACGAAGCGCATACCTGATTTTCAGTCAGCGGCAGTCGGAGTGAGACCCGAGGACATTTCTCTTACAAGCGGAAATATTGAAATTAAAGGTAGAGTGGAGCTTGCAGAGTCTCTCGGAGATGTTACATTTCTTCATTTGAATTTAAACAACCAGAGAGTAATAGTAAAAACCACTCTTGAAAAGAGATTCCAGATAAATGAGGAGATTTCCATTTTCCCCAATATTGAAAAGTTCCACATATTTAATTTGGAGGACGGCAAACGGATAGAGTTTTAGTAATCTCCTTATCTTCGCTTCTTCTCCTTGACCTAAAGGTCTTTTACCATTCTCTGGTCTCTGAACCGGTCTTTCTCATTCCTCTGCTCTCTCTGCTCTTCAAAATAAATATTTCAAATGACATTATCATTATTATTGTGACATTTCAAATACTCTCTGCGGTCTCTCTCCAGATGGGCAAAGTCGTTCCGCCTGAATTTTCCACTGGAGCAGTTGTCTCTTTCATACTTCTTGTATTTTCAGGAATGCCATTATCCGTCTCCCTTCTTATGGGTTTATTCTCCTCTCTTGCAATGATACCTGTTTTTGAATTGAAGATAAGACTAAACAGAATAATGGGCAGAAGATTTGATTACAAAACAGCAGTTATTCTTTCAATATTTATCTCGTTTTTCATATATCTCTTTCTTCAGATATTCTTTTTATATGCATCTCCTCTTATAAAAAGCCAGCTCTCATTTGACAGCAAACTGGTGGTATTCTCTTTTCTTACACTGCCGTTTTTTTATGCAATAAGACTGAAGAGCAGGAATGAACCTCGTTATTTCATACTTGGAATCGCATTTGGAGGGATGCTCACATGGATAAATTTATTTTATTTCTGAAATCCCTCATGCTCCAGTCGCTCTTTTCAAAGGATGATATGCAGAGGCACGGATTCAAATGTCTGACAAACGGCTCTTTTGACGAGCATATTAATACTAATCCATTCTTTGCAACAGTCATCGCAGGCATAATTAAAAACAATCCTCAATCAGCGCAAAAAGTGCGTTTCATTGCTCCGATAAGCGCAATGCTCGGGGATGACCTTTTCTGGAACCTATTAAAGCCTGTCACTCTATATTCGAGTTTGATACTCTTTCTGTTGTTTAAGAATTGGCTGATAATCATTCCTCTTATTTTTTACAATATAATTATTTTTTTATTGAGGTATAAGGGTTTTGATTATGGAGCTTCAAAAGCCGACCGCATAAAGTTGCTTTACTGCGAATGGTACTTTAAAAAAGTGCAAAAGCCTCTTCATAGGGCAAAGGTTTTTCTCTTCGGCATACTTTCTGTTTTCCTTGTTCTGATGCTCATTAACTACTTGCAAAAACATATTTTATATGGTATTATATTAGGTTTGATATTAACTCTGTCCATTGCTTTGAAGAGCAGGGCATTTTTGCTGATAGGAGTGATTTTAATGCTTCTTAATTTAGCGAGATTATGATGTTAGAAAAAGAAATAACAGTAAAAAACAAGCTTGGAATTCATGCCCGTCCCGCCGCGTTGCTGGTGAAGAATGCAGGTCAATTTCAATCTAAAATAGAGATAAAGCGGGATGATATTATAGTTGACGGAAAATCAATAATGGGAGTCATGATGCTTGCCGCTGAGCAGGGAGCCACTCTGGTCTTTTCCATTGACGGAGAGGACGAACTGCAGGCAATGGATGCGATAGAAAAACTATTTGAAGAAAGGTTTTATGAAGAATAAAAATATAATTTTGAGAGGATATCCGGTTTCACCCGGACTGACAAAGGCGAAGGTGAAGATTTTAAAGAGCCAGACTGAAATTGTAGATATATATGACATTGAAAATGTCAATGAAGAGATAGACAGATTCATGAAGGCGGTTGAATCCGCGAAACTCGACTTGACGAATGTAAGGGACAAAATGAAAGAATCAATAGGCAATCAGTATGAAGATATTTTAGAGGCCCAGATTCTCGCTCTTGAAGACAAATCGGTTATTAAAAAGACAGTGGACAGGATAGCAGACACAAAGAAGAATGCGGATTATGTGTACAAAAATGTGGTTTCTGACATTCTTAACAGCATGTCAAAGATTGATGACCCTTACCTTAAAGACAGGATATATGACATAAATGATATTCTTAACAGGGTTCTAAGGAAATTGAAGAAGAGGGACGAGAGGAGTCTGGATTCAAATGAACAGATTGTAATAGCCGCAGACAATATCACTCCGAGCGACACTATAAATTTTGACAGAAAATTTGTAGTGGGGATAATTACTGAGGGCGGAGGAGCAACGAGCCATTCTTCAATAATGGCAAGAGCGATGAATATACCTTCAGTTGTAAATTTGAAGGGACTGCTTTCATCCGTAAAGGAAGGAGATACTCTGATAATTGACGGACATTCGGGAGTCATAGTCATTGACCCTGATGAATCTTCATTGAAGGTATATAAAAAGAGAATGGAAGAATATAAAGCTTATGCTGAAGAACTGATGCGTGTAAGGAATGAAGAGCCCGTAACAATTGACGGAAGGAACATTGATGTTTCGGCGAATGTGGAGCTCATAGAAGAGGTGGATGAAGTAAAAAAATACGGAGGAAAGGGAGTGGGTCTTCTAAGAACGGAATTTCTCTTTCTTCTTGAAAACGGATTTCCTTCTGTTGAAAAACAAACGGAATTTTATTCAAAAATCTCCGAAAAACTCTTTCCCGACTCTTTGATTGTGCGCACAGTGGATATAGGCGGAGACAAACCCATTTTTGTCGACAGAAAAGAGGAGAACCCCTTCCTTGGGTACAGAGGAATAAGAGTATCTTTGGGGAATGACGATATTTTGAGATATCAGCTGAGAGCAATTATGAAGGCGAGCAAAAAGGGAAATATTAAAATAATGCTTCCCATGGTTTCAAGAGTTGAAGAGGTGATAAAGACAAAGACGGTTGTTGATGAAATTAAGAGGGAACTGTATAACGCGGAGGAGGATTTTGACAAAGATATAGAGGTGGGTATCATGGTTGAAGTCCCTTCAGCCGCCATAATGGCGCATGAATTTGCAAAGTATGTGGATTTCTTCTCAATAGGAACGAATGACCTTACGCAGTATACTCTTGCTGTTGACAGGAATAATGAGAGAGTAAATGACATATATGATTCTCTTGACCCGTCTGTTCTCAGTCTGATAAAAATGACAATAGACGCAGCACACGAAAACAATATCTGGACCGGGCTCTGCGGTGAGATGGCCGCCGACCCTATCGCTGTTCCTCTTCTTGTTGGGCTCGGAATCGACGAACTCTCAATGACTCCCGTGTTCATACCGGAGGTGAAGAAAATAATCAGGGAGATATCATTTGAAGAATGCAAAGAGCTTGCGAAGACAGCCTTTTCAATGAGGTCTGGAGCGGCTGTGAGAAAATATATGAGAGATGTCTTTGCTGAAAGATTTCCCAATATGCATAAATATTTACAGGGAGATTTTAATGAATAATACAATTATGCTCAATCTGATACTGAAATTTCCTGCCTATGTAAAACGGGGCTATGATTTGACTGATTCTTCTCTGAACTTTGACAGAAAAAATATTAAATCAATAGTCTATGCAGGAATGGGCGGAAGCGCCCTTGCAGGAGATATTCTTAAAGAGATTCTCTCTCCTGTTTCAAAAATCGGAATTGAAGTTGTAAGAAATTATGACCTTCCTGAATATGCAGGAAAAGATACATTTGTAATAATCTCCTCATTCTCCGGAAATACAGAAGAGACGATATCATGCTTTAAGAGCGCTTTGAAACGTGGATCAAAGATTATCGCTGTTTCAAGCGGAGGAGAGGTCGAAAAGCTTGCAAAGAAGAACAAAATAACCCATATCAAACTTCCTGTTGAAATACCGCCGAGAACCGCATTGGGTATGACTCTCTTCGCTCTTCTTAAAAAAATAGAAGCGTTTTACTGCGATTTGAAATTAAGCAGAATGATATCGGATGTTATATCGAGGATGGATGATTATTCATATGATATAGATACAGCCAAAATGCTCTCCAAAATGATGCAGAACAGAATACCAATATTCTATGTTGATTCCTCATTCTCATCTGTTGCCAGAAGATGCGCCAATCAGGTAAGTGAAAATGCAAAACACTTTGCGCATTTTAATTTGATTCCGGAAATGAATCACAATGAAATTGTCGGTTTGAAAATGCCTGAAAATCTCAACAAATCAGTTGTGATATTCTTTTTGTCATTCAGGCAGGAGCACTTAAAAAACAGGAAGAGAGCTTCGATAATAAAGAAGATTGCAGATGAAAATGATTTTAGCACAATATCAGTTGATTTTGAAGATTCAAATCTCTTGTTCAATATTGTGGACTCAATAATTCTTTTTGACCTTGCATCATACTATCTGGCGCTTTACAATAAAGTTGATGCGGTTGAGGTTAAAAGAATATCACTTTTAAAGAAGAGAATGAAGAAGTGAAAGTTGTTATCCCTGCCGCAGGTCTTGGAAAGAGACTGCAACCGATGACATATTTTTATCCGAAGCCTCTTCTGTATGTAGGCAGAAAGAGGATGATTGATTATATTATGGATTCAATTGAAGACATCGTTATATCGGAAATAATAATGGTTGTGGGATATAAAGGCGGAATGCTTGAAGATTATTTAAGAAAAAACTATAAGCATAATTTCACTTTTGTCTATCAGATGGAGCAGTCTGGGCTCGGAGACGCTGTTCTTAAGGGAATTGAAGGCTCAGCGCATCCTGAAAGTGAAGACCTTCTTGTGCTTCTCTCAGATACAATCATTGATGCTGATATGAAAAAGTTTACAAAAAGAGGAAGAACTAAGATTGCAGTGAAGAGCGTAAATAACCCTAAATTATTCGGAATTATAGAAACTGACGGTAAAAAAATAACAGGAATGACTGAGAAACCTGAGAATCCGAAATCGAACCTTGCAATTGTGGGACTCTATTATTTTTCAAATATCAAAAGCATTCAGTCATCATTGGAATATGTAAAAAAGTCAGGCATGCGAACAAAGAATGAATTTCAGCTCACGGATGCGATGATTCATCTGATGGAATCCGGAGAGAATATGGAGTCATTCCGTATGAAGAATTGGATTGACTGCGGAAATTTTGAAATGCTGATTGATTCAAACATGGAGCTTTTGAAAAGGGACAAACTCAAAAATTATTCTGAAAACGCATCTGTTGAAAATTCTCATCTTAAAGGCAATGTCTCTCTCTTTGAAAATTCTTCAGTTAAAAATTCAAAACTGAAAAGTACCATTGTCTTCCCAAATGCAATTATAGAAGACTGCATTCTTCACGATTCTGTAATCGGCGAGGAATGCGTCATAAAGAATTTCAAGGGAAAGATTATTTGTTCCGATAAAACAATAATAAACAAATAAAAGGAGAAAAAATGAAAAGATTCCTCACATCAGAATCAGTGTCAGAAGGGCATCCTGACAAACTCTGCGATATCATATCGGATTCAGTGCTTGATGCGATTTTGGAGAACGACCCCAATTCAAGAGTGGCTGCCGAAACGATGGCGACGACGGGAATGATAATAATAACAGGCGAAATCACGACAAATTGCTATATTGATGTGCAGAAGCTTGTGAGGAATGTTATAAAAGAGGTGGGTTATACTGACCCTGATTTCGGACTTGATTACAAGACCTGCGCAGTTGTGACTTCAATTCAGGAGCAGTCTCCCGACATTGCAATGGGAGTAAATACAGGCGGAGCTGGAGATCAGGGAATGATGTTCGGATACGCCACTGATGAGACGGCTGAATATATGCCTCTCACTATAGCTTATGCGCATAAACTAATGAAGAAAGTAAGTGAAATTAGAAAATTCGGAGACCTTAAGTATCTTAGACCTGACGGCAAATCACAAGTCACCGTAGAATATGATGACGGCAAGGTCGGGAGAATCGACGCAATAGTTTTAAGCGTTCAGCATGATGAACATATTTCAATCAAGCAGATAAAAGAGGATATGTATGAGAGAGTCATCAGGACTGTGATTGATGAAAAATACCTTGATAAAAATACAAAGATTTTTGTAAACCCTACAGGGAGATTCGTTATAGGCGGACCGTTTGCGGACACGGGGCTAACAGGGAGAAAGATTATAGTTGATACATACGGCGGAATGGCGCGTCACGGGGGCGGTTGTTTCTCCGGAAAGGACCCGTCAAAAGTCGACCGCTCTGCAGCATATATGTGCAGATACATTGCAAAGAACCTTGTTGCGGCGGGAATAGCAAAAAAACTTGAGATTCAGGTTGCTTATGCTATAGGAATTGCAGAACCGGTATCAATTTCAGTCGAAACATTCAATACATCAAAATACGATGAAGAGAAGATAGTCAGAGTGATAAGAGAAGTCTTTGACCTCACACCGAACGGAATAATAGAGGAGCTGAAGCTGAGAAGGCCTATTTACAAGAAGACAGCCGCATACGGACATTTTGGAAGAGAGGAAGAGGGTTTTTCGTGGGAGATTCTCGACAAAGTTGAAGAAATAAGAAAAATTTTAAAGTAAGGGAGAGAGAATGAAATACGATATAAAGGACATAAAACTGTCTGACAGCGGATTAAAGAGAATTGAATGGGCATATCAGGATATGCCGGTTTTAAAGACAATAATAAAGGATTTTGAAAAGACCAAACCGTTAAAGAACAGAAAACTCGGAGCATGTCTGCATGTGACTGCAGAGACTGCGAATCTAATGAGAGTCTTGAAGGCCGGAGGAGCCGATGTATTCCTCTGCGCTTCCAATCCTCTTTCTACTCAGGATGATGTCGCCGCTTCACTTGTCAAGCACTTCAATGTTCCTGTCTTCGCAATCAAAGGCGTCAATCAGACGGGATACTACAAACATATAAAGTCTGTCATTGACTTGAAGCCTGTCATAACAATGGATGATGGAGCGGATTTGGTGTCAATGCTTCACAAAGATTATAAAAATCACATTAAGAATGTTGTCGGAGGAACTGAAGAGACAACCACCGGAGTAATAAGACTGAAAGCAATGGAGACACATAAGGTTCTTCAGTACCCGATAATCGCAGTCAATGATTCTTATACAAAATACATGTTCGACAACAGGTACGGAACAGGACAATCGACTCTTGACGGAATATTGAGAGCGACAAACAGGCTTCTTGCGGGCTCAACTCTGACAGTGGCAGGCTATGGCTGGTGCGGAAGAGGGCTTGCAATGAAAGCAAGAGGCATGGGAGCCAATGTCATTGTAACTGAAATTGATTCGATTAAGGCTCTTGAAGCTTTGATGGACGGATTCAGAGTGATGAAGATGGATGAAGCATGCAGAATTTCTGATTTCATTGTCACTCTTACTGGTGACATAAATGTCATTGACGAAAAGCATTTCAAAATAATGAAGAATAACTGCATAATAGCAAATTCCGGACATTTTGATGTGGAGATAAACACAAAGGCTCTGCAGAAGATTTCAGTGAAGCAGAAGGAAATCAGACCGTTCTTAAAAGAATACACTCTCAAAAACGGGAAAAATATTTATCTGCTCGCTGAGGGAAGATTGATAAATCTTTCATCAGCAGAGGGGCATCCAGCATGCGTAATGGATATGTCATTCGCCAATCAAGCCTTGTCAGCAAAATACATCAGTGACAATTACAAAAAGCTTGAAAAGAAAGTTTACAAGCTCCCAGATGCTCTTGATATAGATATTGCAAAGAGAAAATTATTTGCCATGGGCATTGAAACTGACAAACTCACAAAGGAACAGCAGGAATACTTGAAATCATGGGAACTCGGAACATGAAATTATCATTGATAATTCCCCTCTTCAATGAGGAGGGGAATATTGAGAGACTTTATAAAGAGATAAAAGTCGGTCTTTCAAATTATAAAGACGACTATGAAATAATATTTATCAATGACGGGTCGACTGACAAGACTCTTGACATACTCATCGTTATTGCATCTGCGGATAAGAGAGTCAAAGTTCTTAACCTTTCAAAAAATTACGGACAGTCAGCCGCATTTCAGGCCGGGTTTGACAATTGCTCTAATGAAATAGTGGTGACAATGGATGGAGACCTTCAAAATGACCCTGCGGATATTTTGAAACTCATTGAACATCTTGAAAAGACAAAATCCGACGCTGTAATCGGATGGCGCAGAAAGAGGCATGACCCGAGTTCAAAGACTATTCCGTCTTTTATTGCGAATAAAATGATTTCCATGTTTCTCAATCTCAGGGTGCATGATACAGGATGCAGTTTTAAGGCATTCAGAAGCGATATTCTTAAAGAGGTCAGATTATACGGTGAAATGCACAGATTTATTCCATACTTGATAAATGCCAAGGGATTTTCAATCAGCGAGATTGAAGTGAATCACAGAAGAAGATTCAAGGAAAAGTCAAAATACGGAATAGGAAGAGTCGTTAAGGTCATTCTGGACATGCTTACTGTAAAGTTCTTAAACGAGTTTTCAACAAATCCCATTTATGTTATGGGAGGACTGTCTTTCTTCTCATTTATTTTGTCCGTATTGTCATTCATCGCATTATTTGTAATGAAAATTGCAATGAATGTTGACATGACGGGGAATCCGCTTCTGATAATTTCAGTCTTTCTGTTCATGATCTCACTGCAGATGCTTATGCTGGGGCTTATAAGCGAAATACAGGTGAGAATATACTTTGAGACTGTGAAAAAAGACATTTACAAAATCAGAGATTCTATAAATGTTGACAAAGGATAGCAATATTTTAGCTCTTTGCACAACCGGATACTTTAATGACAGAGGATGCCATGTAAGAATACTTCAGGTTACTGAAGCTCTTGCAAAACGAAACAGTATTACAGTATGCGCTTACTCTACAGGCAGGAATATCAATTCTCAGCGCATCATCAGAATAAAAAAGATTTTTAAAGATGAAACTGATTACATAGGATTCAATATAAGAAAAATAATTCTTGATATTTCGCTTTTGATTTTAACGTATAAAATTGTTGAAAATGAAAGAATCGACAGGATTCTCTGTTTCACTCACGAAGCCGGAATACTCGGGTTTCTTTTGAAGCGCACTGCCGGAATAGAGTATGATTTGGATTATCAGGGCTCTTTATCAAAAGAACTGATGAAATACAATTATATTTTCAGACTGCCTATCGTAAAAGAATTGTCGCTTTTAATAGAGAGAGCAATTGAACATTCTGCTGAGAGAGTTATATATAACACAAAATTTTCGTTTGAGGAATCAAAGAAGAAGAGAAAGGAACTCTTCGAAGACGGTCTTTCGGTTTTTGATTCAAACATATCAAAAGCGGAGCAAGGAGAGGGCGGTTTATTCAATGTTCTTTGGATAGGCGTAATGACTGAAGTTCAGGGATTTGCAGAATTTCTGAATATGGCTGAAAGACTTTTGAATAATAACATTCTTCTAAAAATTACTGTAATAGGGTTTCCTCTTCCTGATGATGTGCGGAAAAGATTTGAAAAATTCGGAGAGAGAATGCATTTTGCAGGAAAAATTGATATGAAAATGATTCCTCATTATGTATCCGAAGCTGATTTATGCATTTCTACAAAGGTCGAATCGACTGAAGGAAATTCAAAGCTTCATATTTACAAAGAATACGGCAGAGATATTCTTGCTATACGCACAAAGGCATCAGAGGAGATTTTAAGGGGAGAGAATCTTGTTGATTCTTACAAAGAAATGGAGAGAACAATTACAGAAAGGATTAAAAATGCAGATGGTTCTTCTTCTTGAAATTATTTCCATAGGCATCATTCTGCTCGACTTTTCTCTTGCAGCCGTGATTCTTCTGTCAGTCTCAGTCGCATACGGAATATACTATTTGTTCACAAAGAAGAGCAAGGTAAAGGATGAAGCGCATAAGTATATTTTCACTTACAATGCGATAATGAATGACAATCTCAGCAACATAATCGAACATAATATCATTCAGGGGGAATTTTTTCTGTCAAATAAGATAATTTCAGAGAAAAAGACCGCAGGAGGAGACATGTCTCTTAATGACATACTCTTTGAAAATCTCGCCATCCTTAAAAGCAGAGGAAAGCTTCAGTATGTAAACTCCGGAAGCGGAATATCCGAAATACTCTCTTATGCATATAAAAACAACTGTACTGTTGTTTCTTCAAATGAAAATATAAGCAAAAAAATACTCCAGATGTTCAGCGTGAAGGTGATTGATATCGGATTTTTAAAGAAGAAGCGGACGCCTGTGTATAAAAAGGGAGACAGGATAAAGGTTCTTGTGATGACAAAATCCGAAGATGGATATTGGGGAACAATAAATCATGACGAGAGAGTCTTCCTTGGCGATTTCAATCTTGCGGAGAATTCTCTGATTAATGCAGAAGTTGAAAAAATACTTGAAATATCAGGAGAAAAGACCATATATGCAAAGAAGAAAGATTAATGACGCAAATGTCATAATTGTCGCGGCAGGAGCATCCGCCAGGTTTGGAAGAAAGACAAAAAAAATATTTTTCCTGCTGGACAAAAAGCCGGTTATTATTCACACAATAGAAAAATTCAAAAAGTTCTTTGCGGATAGTGATATCATTATTGTCGTGGCAGAAGAGGATATGTTGAAGATGCGCAGAACACTTGACAAATTTTCCTTAAATGAAATAAGGGTTGTCAAAGGCGGAGAGAAAAGATGCTTCTCTGTTTTCAATGGTTTGAAGGAGGCGGCAAAGAGACGCGTCTTCATCCACGACGGAGCAAGGCCTTTTTTGTCTGGAGAGACGATACTCTCTTTAAGCAGAAGTCTGCTCAAAAAAAACGAATGCGTCGCTCCTGCTTATAAGCCCTCTGAGACAGTGCGTATAATTAAAAAAGGAAAATATGAAATTCTTGACAGACAGAATATATTTCTCATGCAGACTCCTCAGGCATGTTTCAGGGATGTTTATTTGAAAATACTTGAAAAGAGAATTGCGGAGAATAAATTTTTTACAGATGATGCGGAATATTTTATCAATGAAAATATGAAACTTAAGATTATCGACGGCGATAAAAATAATATTAAAATTACATTCGGCATGGATATTAAGACTGCCGAAGAAATAATAAAGAAAGGAGACTCATGTTCATAGGAATAGGAATTGATGCGCACAGATTTTCGAGAGAGAGGAAGCTCATCCTCGGAGGAGTGGAGATTCCTTTTGAAATGGGACTTGAAGGACATTCTGATGCTGATGTTTTAACTCATGCTGTAGCAGATGCAATACTCGGCGCTATGGCAAAGGGCGACATAGGGAGGCATTTCCCTGATACTGACGAAAAATATAAGGATTTCTGCTCTCTGAATATCTTAAAAGAAATAAGAAAAAAATGGAATTTTAAGATTATGAACATTGACTCAGTGATAGTGTGCCAGAAGCCGAAACTCGCTCCTTATATGGAATCAATGGAGAAGAATATAGCGGCATCTCTGGAAATAGAAAATGCCCTTGTCTCCGTTAAGGCTACAACAACCGAGTATATGGGATTTACAGGAAGAGGCGAAGGAATCTGCGTCGTTTCAACAGTTCTTTTGGAGAGAGAATGAAGAAAATTCTGTTTTCTGTTTTTCTCTTTCTTTCATTCATCACGCTTTTTGCAGGAGTTAAAGAAAATATTCTTAATGTATTTGAAAAGAACGGCATACCCAAAGAAGTTATTGTTATTGCTATTTCAGCGCTTCCGATTTTTGAGCTGAGGCTCGGACTGCCTGTGGCGGTCGAATTATTCGACATTCCTCTTCCTGAAGCGTTTTTATTGTCATTTATAGGCAATATTCTTCCGGTTCTTCCGATTCTTCTTTTCTTAAAATGGATTTATTTGATTCTGGGGAGGATAAAGGTGACAGAAAAAGCAGTAAGTAAATTCAAAGAGAAGACTGAAGCTCGTTCAAAAAAAATCGGCAAATATGAAATGCTCGGCCTTATTCTTTTTATAGGCATTCCTCTGCCGGGCACAGGCGCATGGACAGGTTCCGCAGTAGCTGTTGCATTGGGTATGGATGTTAAAAAGGCATTCATTTCAAATATTATCGGAGTGATTTTAGCAGGCGCCATTGTATCGGCATTTACTCTCTTCGGAGTGTGGGGCGCTTTTGCGGCGGGCTTAATTCTGTTTTCAATAGCAGTCATGTCAATATTAAGGCCAAAAGCATGAGAGAGAGGGGAATTCTCGTAGGTTTATTTGACAAGAGCGATTCTCTAAATCACATGGAGAGGAGAATAGCAGAACTTGAGGATTTGAGCAGAACCCTGTCCATTGATATTTTGGAGACAATTGTGCAGAAGGTCGGGGATATAAATCCGGCAACATACATGGGGCATGGAAAAGTCGAGGAGATAAAAGAGATTGCTGAAAAACTCAATGCAAAGACTCTGATTCTCTCAATTTCCGTAAGTCCGATGCAACTTCGAAATCTTGAAGAGAGACTCTCAATGAAGGTGATTGACAGGAACGAACTTATACTTTCGATATTTGCGAAGAATGCATCAACGAATATATCCATGGCTGAAGTGGAGCTTGCCCAATACAGATATCTTCTTCCCCGTCTGACAGGGCAGGGAGTAATGATGTCGCGGCTTGGAGGAGGAATAGGCACGAGGGGCCCGGGCGAGACAAAACTTGAAACTGACAGAAGACACATTGAGAAGAAGATAGATCTGCTCAAAAAGAGGCTTGAACAGTATAAGAGAAATGCGGATGTGAGAAATAAAAACCGTTTTAATGCATTCAAAGTGTGCCTCATAGGGTACACAAATGCAGGTAAGACAAGAATCATGAGCAGACTTGTGAGTCAGGGATTTATCTCCGATGATAAACTGTTCACCACTCTTGACACTGTCACAAGACGGCTCGGAAGGTCAGTGGTCCTAACGGATACTGTGGGATTTCTCGGAGAGCTTCCGCATGAAATAATAAAATCATTTGAACTGACAATTGAAGAAGCTGTTAATGCTGATTTGAAGCTTATAGTGATTGACATTTCCGACAAATATGTGCTGGAGACAGTCAATGACCTTCATAAAATTATTGAAGAGCTGAATCTCGATAAAAATGAAAGAATATATGTATTCAATAAAACCGATGTTCTTGTAAATTCGTCTCTGATAAATCATTTTAAGGATGCGTATCCTGAATCCATATTTATTTCCGCAAAGACAGGAGAGAATGCATCGCTTCTCAAAGACAGAATTATGGAGGTATTCTATTCAAAGTTGGAGCACTTTGACCTGATTATTGAACCTGAACTCAGCGGAATGATTAAATTTATAAATTTATACGGACATGTGAAAGAGCAGAAGATAGAGAAGGATAAAATAAGGATAGAGTTTTATTTGAACAAACAGCATGCCGGGAATTTTAGAAAGCTGTATCAGGAGCACATTTGATTAGGGCGGGAATAATCGGATACGGAAGGCTCGGAAGAGCCCTCTATTCAGCTCTTAAGTGCGACAAGAGGCTTTTTATCTCCGTATGCGAGAAGAAGAGAATCTCAGACAAAAGTGTAAATAAAGTAAATATGAAAGAAGTGTGTGAATCGGATTATATTTTTGTCTGTGTTAATGACGATTCTACCCTCGGGGTCATTAAAAAAATGAGAGAATGCAAAAAAAATATAGTATTTCTATCTGCATCTTTTGAAATGAAGACCGCAAATAAGCATTTGAAAAGAGCAGAATCAATTTCAATATTCCATCCCATACAGTCATTTTCAAATTCAAACACCTCAGTCAATCAATTCAAATCAATATACGCAACTCTTGAATGCAGGGGAGAAAATAATCTTATCAGAGATTTTTCCAAAAAGAATAAAATCAAAATTATAGAAGTTGGAGAAGATATTGACAGAAGACTGTATCATCTGTGCGCAATGCTTGCAGGCAACTATTCTCTTGCAATGCTGATAATCGCGGCAAACCAGATTAAAAAGGCATTGAAGAGGGATGATATAGGATATGAAATCTTTATGCCTATGATAGAAGGCATTGTTGAAAAAACAAAAAATGAAAAACCTGAGAATATTCTTACAGGACCCTCATCAAGAAATGATATCAAGTCCGTAAAGAAAATCGAGAAGGGATTGAAAAACAGAGATTTAGCTAATCTTCTTAGAATTCTTGATGCTCAAACAAGGAGGGCATTGAAAGATGAATAAAGAGATTGTCTTCAGCATAGGAAATACTAATATAAGGTACGCCTTGTTTGAAGACTCTCTCATGACTGAAAGCGGTATATACTCTGAACATGTAAAGAAAAAAATGCAAAAGACTCCGTTAGTTAAGGCATTCTGCATTTCAGTAAATTCAAAGAGACTGAAAAAATTCAAAGATGAGAATAAATTCTTGGATATTATTGAACTGAAAAAAGAGAATAAGCTCATTAAGACCGAATATGATGCTGATAAACTCGGCATTGACAGGTTTGTAACTGTTTTAAAATGCCTAAAAGACAAAACTTTTCCTGCATTGATAATCGATACAGGAACTGCTGATACATTCGATTACATAGACAAAAACGGAAATCATATTGGAGGATTCATAACACCCGGGCTGACGACTATGGCTAAATCTCTTGCAAAATTCACTTTTTCTCTTAAAGAGGTTGAGCCGGAGGACGGAGAGCTGAGAGTGGGCAGGAATACGGAAGAGGCATTGAAATACGGAATATATACAGAGTGGGTCACAGGAGTTATAAGCTTCGCGAAAATGGGAGAAAAGTTAATAGGACCTCACATAGTAATAGTGTGCGGAGGCAATGCTTCAAAACTGAGGGATTTTCTTAAGAATGCCGTTATTGATGAAAATTATCTTTTAAAATCAATTTACGAGTATGCAGAAAATATTTAATGTGCGCACAGAAGAGGATATGGACTCTGTGTCTTTATTCATAAAGGAAATAAAGAAAGTGAATCAGATTGTGCTTCTCACGGGGGAGCTTGGTAGCGGAAAGACTGCTCTTGTAAGAAGATTTGCAAAGATGCACGGAATAGAAAGCGTAATGAGTCCGACATTCAATCTGCTTCACATTTATTCCAATGACAAAATCAGAATAAGCCACGCAGACCTTTACAGAATAGACTCATTTCAGCATATAAGAGAGCTGAATCTTGAAGAGATAATTGAGCAGAGTGATATAACTTTCATAGAATGGGCTGAGAAAGGAAAGGACATTTTTAATTCGTATCCGGCGATAAAAATCATAATTGAATTTGACAAAGACTGCAGAAGAGTTGAGGTTGTATGGCAGTAGTTGCAATCTCTTCAGTCACAAGAGAGGCATCAGTCTTTGTAAAGACAATTGATTCTAATATTTTTAAAATTGTGACAGGAGATGATATTTTGAAGAACCTTCCATTGACTGTAAAAGAGATTGCAGAGGAGCATAATTTCATGCAGTATATAGAAAAAATAATTATTTCAGACGGACCGGGATATTTCACTGCTCTGCGGATTGGCGAATCATTGGCTAAGGGGCTTCTTGCAGGGGATGATATTTCAAAACTCGTAAGAGTCAATTCTCTTGAAGTGCTGGCTTCAATGTCAACAGCGCATGATAGAGTTATTACTGTGCTGAAAGCAAGAAGGAATGTTTATCATGCCGCAGTATTTTCAAGAATCAATGAAAGCAGAATGGAGAGGGAGACTGACGATATGTTTTTAAGCGAAGCGGAGCTTGAGAAGTGGAGAACAATCACAGGAGTGGGAGAGGGGCTTGATTATCTTGAAAAAGAATGGAAGATAAAAGACAGAGCAATAATAAATCCTGATGCTTTGAGTATGTATAATTTTTATTTTGGGAGAACATGTGGATAGGACGGCAATTGTAATTCCGGCATACAATGAAGAGAAATTCATAGGAAAAATAGTCTCTGAAATTAAAAAAATGTATAATATAAAAGTCATAGTTGTTGACGACGGTTCAAAAGATTCAACTTATGAAAATGCAAAAAAGACTGCGGACATTGTATTAAAGCATGAGATAAACAAAGGGAAGGGAAAGACCTTGTCGGACGGTATTGTAAAAGCACGCGAAATATCTGAATATGCTGTTCTGATGGACGGGGATTACCAGCATCTTCCGTCGGACATTGCGAATTTTCTAAATTATGAGTATGAGAAATACGATATTATAATAGGAAGCAGGGATATGACTGTGAAAAATATGCCGCTTCTAAGATACATCACAAACAGAACCACCACCTTGGTTGTCTCTCTTCTTGCAAAGCAGAAAGTCTATGACTCTCAGAGCGGGTTCCGCATGGTGAAGATAGAGTCATTTTTAAAAATACCGATAAAGACATTCAGATTTCAGATGGAATCCGAGATGCTTATAAAAGCGGGTATGTTAAAACAGAGGATAGGACATGTCCGGGTTAAAACAGTGTATGGGGACGAGGTATCCAAAATAAATCCTGTAAAGGATACTGTAAGATTCATTAAAATGGTTTTGGAGGCGCTATGGGTTTGAATATTCTTCTTTCCAATGATGACGGATTTGAAGCAAGAGGACTCAGAAAATTAAGGGATGTGCTAATAAGAGAGAATCACAATGTTTTCATAGTCGCTCCTGACAAGAATCAATCTGCTACATCGCATTCACTCACATTGACTGTTCCCCTCAGAATAAAACAAGTGGAGAAAAACGAGTGGATGACAACAGGCACGCCGACTGATTGTGTACTCGCGGCTACGCACGGGCTTGTAAAGCAGAAGATGGACCTTGTAATTTCAGGCATAAATCACGGACCGAATATGGGCGAAGATGTGCTTTATTCCGGCACAGTTGCGGCGGCTATGGAGGGAGTGATGATGGGAATTCCTTCCATTGCAGTCTCTCTCTCCGCATTTTCCAATCTCGATTTTAATATTGCGGATTCTGTTATTCCGAAACTTGTCTCTGTAGCGATGGAGATTAAATACAAGAGAATGCTCCTCAATGTGAATATTCCCAATGTTGACTTGAATAATCTTAAAGGCTACAAATTCACTCGGCTGGGAAGCAGAGTTTATACTGACACTCTAATAACTAAGACGGACCCGAGGGGAAAGAAATATTATTGGATAGGAGGAGAACATCCTTCCTTTAAAATAAAAAAAGGAACTGATTTTCAGGCCATTGAAAAAAATTATGTTTCAATAACTCCCATATCGGTTGACATCACAGATTATAAGAACCTTGAAATGCTTATGAAGAGAAGGATGAAGAATGTCATTCTCTGAACTTAGAAAAAACATGGTTCAGAATCAGCTTATTAAAAGAGGTATAAAGGACGAACGAGTATTGTCCGCTATGGGGAGCATTCCGCGGGAAATATTTGTATCAGACCACCTGAGGAATTCGGCTTATGATGATTCGCCTCTTCTTATAGGAAATGAGCAGACAATATCACAGCCGTATATTGTGGCAAAAATGACAGAACTTCTTGAAGTGAAGAATGACCATATTGTGCTTGAGATAGGAACAGGGTCTGGTTATCAGGCGGCAGTGCTCTCTCAGCTTGCTCTGAGGGTATTCACAATTGAGAGGATAACAGATTTAAGAAAGAGCTCTGAAGCGAATCTCAAGAGTATGAACATAACAAATGTATTTGTAATAAACGGTGACGGCACTATCGGATTGTCGCAATATGCACCTTTTGACAGAATTATGGTAACAGCCGCCGGTCCAAAAATTCCGAAGAATCTTATTGACCAAATGAAAGATAACAGTATAATAGTCATGCCTGTCGGAGATATGAAAGAACAGAAACTTATCAGAGGAGTAAAAGCCGGCGGGAAATTTGAAATAGAGGAACACGACTTATGCAGGTTCGTCCCTCTTCTGGGAAAATACGGATTCTCCGATGTCGGGGTGTAGCGCAGTTGGCAGCGCGCTTGGTTCGGGACCAAGAGGTCGCTGGTTCAAATCCAGTCACCCCGACTTTTTTTTAACTATGAAGATTTTTATTATAATCCTTTTAATCCCCATTCTCGCCTTTTCCTATGAAACATACAAAGTTCACGATATTTCAGTGGCTTATCAGAGGTCAGACATGTTATATGATTATGTCTCTCTAATGATAGACAAGGGGTATGTAAACTCACAGGACTGCGCTTCATTAAAACTGATTGCGGAATATGTGAAAGAGCCGTCCATTGAGGCAAACATTAAATGCTATCCTGATTATACAGTTATGGAGTTTTACTCAAAGAGCATGGATGCGGTTAATGTGCTTTTAAGAATAAGGCGTTCTCTTGATGAGATTTCCGGAGGTTTAACTTATCAGGATTATGATCTGCTTGACATAGCAATTATGGAGAGGTACGGGTACTCAATCAAGGATTATCCTTCTGATGATAAAGAGACCATTAAAGAGAAAATCTCAAATGCAAAAATCTCTCTGTTTATAAAATCATCCGCGGATAAAAAAGAGCTTAACGGAATAATTGATAAACTTGATATTTCTCCCTCTTACAGTCAGTCCGTAAAAAAGAGGGGGAAGCTGAACGGGGAGTATTATCTCGGTAATATTCCTTCTGACATTTTCTTTTACGATTTTCAGGGATTGAAGGATTATAATCTACACATGTATTTAGTTCTTCTGTATTCAATGAATCTCTCTGCAGGCAATGCGGACATAAGATCCGTCGGGTCTGATATTTTCTTTGTTTCAATAAAAGATGCGGCAAAAGGAGTTAATGAAGAGGCATTTAAAGAGGCAAAAAAACTCTTTGAAAATGACTTGGAGATTGCAGGGAATAATTTGTCTGAGCTTGTATATAAACTGAATTTTCTGTTTCACAAAAACGGCAAATTTGAATTTTCCGGAATAGGCAGAAGAATCAGCGAATTAAAATACGATGATTTCGAAAAATTCACACTCTCTTTAAAACCCGCGTTGATATTCAGAAGAGGATACCCTACAGGAGAAGAGACGAAATTTGAAGCAATTGCGCTGAAGAATGGAATCACTCTTCTTTACAGGGAGAAAAAAGAGTCAGGTTCTGAAATAGCAGTTGCATTTACTGATATTTTAAATATAGAAGAGAAGTATTCGAAGTCTCTCTCTTCAAGTATAATTTTTGCTGATGTTCAAAGACGATTTTCAAATTGGAAAAGCGAAATTGCAATTCCTGTTTCAAATGTTAGAATATTTTCCTTAAAATCGAGTGATTCGGGAATCATCGGGAATATAACGGACTTTCTTGTTAATTCTTACAAGATTGACATGAACAATATCAGAGACAAGAGAGTAACTGACGAAATACTTAATGCGGTGGAATATATTAATACAGTTGTGGGCGGAGATGCAAAGATAGATTCCTCATTTTTGCTTCTCAGCGACGGAGAGTACAGAATGACTGCGAACAAATTGTTTTCAGGGCAAAACATCATTATTTCAGTTGAAACATCTGTAGATAAACAGAAGATAGCTGATGCATTGGAGTCAGTATCTCTAAATAAATATGCAAAAGAGGCGGAAGCATTTGTTGTCCCTCCGGAATCGGATGAAAAATATATTGAATATGCTTTCAATATGAGAAACAAATATTTAACTGCGGATAAATCAATTGTGACTTTAATGGATATTCCTATTTCATTTGAGGATATGAAAAATCCGTATTATAAATTTGCAAACAATAATAAAACAAACATACTCGCAGTAATATCATACATCCTGTATTCTGATGCCGGCCGCCTCATCGGGAAATTGAAATAATCAGAGCAGGTTTTTTTCTGTCTTTTCAAGCATTTCCAATAAAGAATCCCCAAGACGCGAAATGACTTTGTCATGATACTCTCTGCATAATTTCTTGTTCGGATTTATTTTTCCGCCATTGTCAGAATAGAGTATCGTGCTGGCAGGAGAAGGAATGGAGCTTATTCCGTCTATTACCTGAAAGTAGAGAGAATCATCATTGATATATTCCTGTTTGACAAGATTCTCATCAATTGAAAGAACCATTGCAGTTTCATCCACGCTCCCGTGTCCGCCGTCAGCTTTGAACACCTCTTTGCACACGGGATATGCAAAAATCCACCAGTGAACAATATAGACGAACATTCCCGTTTCGAGGAATATCTGCTTTTTTACAAAATCAACAGCGGAATTGTTTCCTCCATGTCCATTAATGATTATCATTGATTTGTATCCGTCTTTTTTGCATGAGCGCGCTATATCCAAAATCATTTCCGACAAAACAGATTCTTTTATATTTACCGACCCGGGATACGGGAGAAGTGATGTTGTCACTCCGTAAGGAATTGCCGGAAGAATAAGAGCATTGAGCTTCTCTGCGATGTTTATAGCAATCTCTTCAGGAATTATCGTATCAGTATTATTTGATGTTATTGAGTGGGCTTCAAGAGTGCCCATGGGAAGAATCACCCTATCAATCTTTTCAACTGCTTTCTTAACCTCTCTCCAATTCATTCTCTCAATTCTTCTTTCCATTTTTACTCCTGTTAATTTTATACAATATTTATCACAATTAAATTATTTGTCAAGTGGGGCGATTCGTGAATCGCTCTTAAAATTGTAAATTGTGAAATACATTTACAACTAACCAATTAGGAGTATAATGCGAATTAGTTAAACTAATTTGGAAACGGGGACATGATATTTCTGGAGATGGATATGAACGAAGGTTCTTCAAAGGTAATATTCCAATATGGTGAAATGAATGGAAAGAGATATATGAAAGAGATGAAAATCAGCACTCAAACAAAATATGGAAATAATAAAGAAATGGTGATTAGATATAAGAATGTGAAGATAGATAAAAGAATAAACAACAAACTGTTTAAAGTTGACTAATCAAAAGGCGAAGACGCACCGTGAGCCGTGGGCAGAACAAGGACGCCATGAGCCATGTGCCATGCGCCATGAGCAAGAAAGAGTTGAGAGTTGATGGTTAATAGTTGATAGTTGAAGAAAAAACAAAAGAGGCCATGAGCCTTGCGCCGTGTGCCTTGTGCAAAAACAAAAGCAAATAGTTAATAGTTTATAGTTAATGGTTGAGAGTTGAGAGGCGGGGAGACACAAAAAAAACAAAAGAATGAATAGAGGNNAGGAGATTCCCACGCTCAGAGGTATGAGTGAAAAGCATGGCGCTCGGAATGACAGACTTTGTATGCTGGTTAGCTGGTGGGCTGGTAAAAGAGTTGAGAGTTGATGGTTAATAGTTGATAGTTGAAGAAAAAACAAAAGACGCCATGAGCCATGAGCCGTGGCAAAACAAAATCAAAGAGTTAATAGTTTATAGTTAATGGTTAAGAGTTGAAAAAAAGAAAAAATTGTTATTTAGAAAAGCGCAATACAAAAACATTCGGTTCGTGTGGCTCATGCCAATAATAAAATCCGTTTTTGAATAAAATCGGAAGTATGTCCGACCAAGAAGCCGGAATCATTATTTCGGCTTCAGTTCTCGCAAGACTCCTCATATAAGGAATTGAATCAATTATAACATTTATATTTTTCTCAAAAAAACAGAAAGTGCGTTCATTTCTGTATCCGTAGAATTCGACTTCATTGTTTTTATATATTTCACAGTTATCCATAATATATTTCACGGCTTCCGCATTATTTTTAACGAATTTCCACCCGGCAGGTATATAATCAATGTAGTCATTGAACCAAATACGGTCTGCATTAAAAATTTTAATATTTTTCGATTCTCCGGAATTGTCCAATGCCAGTACTATGAACTTTTCAATGATTTTGAAACCCGCTTTATCACCCATATGCAGTGATTCTTCATTTTTATAATAAGTTGAAAATTCAACCGAATCGATTATTCCCTTGCTCTTCATTTCAGATATTTTGTTGAACATAAACCTATTGAACTCTCTCCCGATTCCCATTTTATGAAAAGCCGGGTCCACCCTCAATCCTTCAAGCCATCCGGTCTTTGAAGGAAGTATTGATATTTTTGCGCATCCCACAACTTTTCCTTCAATTTCCGCTGTAAAAAAATTGCCGTCTTCAAGCCATTTTTCAAACTGTCTGCCAAGATAATCATCTTCCCATATTTTTCCTGCAATGGTTTCAATCGTATCTTTGTCTCTCTTCTCGGCACTTCTGATTATTAAATTATCCATAATTGCTATTTTAGCATTTTTTAAAAGAGTTTTCAAGGATTTAATAAAAATACTTTAATGGCGACGGTTCAAGTTGATAAAAATATAATGTTTATGATTATATTAAGAGACTTTATTTTTAGTTATTAATGTGCTAATATATATACATGAAAAGAAGAATGATCGCTTTAACTGTAATATGCCTGATTATTTTCACAGGATGTCCTTTTAAGAAGCAGGATAAATACATTTCGGAATTTCATTACCTGACGGCAAATGTCAAAGACATAAGATTCATTTCAGAAGAGGATTTTATCGTGAGAAAGGATGTTGCATATCTCTTCTCTATTTATTTCCCTATGACTGTAAATATCGGCATGAACGAGATTCCGTTCGATTTAAAGATGTATCCCTATCCGTCTTTGCTATATTCATCTGTCAAAAGAGGAATGATGAACATTTATCCTGATAACACATTCAAGCCTGAGGAGACAGTCACAAAATACCAGATGGCGATTTTGCTTGCAAAATATATACTCACTGTCGATCCCTTCTTTGACGCCAATTTCCGTGCAATGAAGATAAATGATGTGCCTGAATCATTCTTCGCATACAAACCCATTGTTATGATGATAGCAAGCGGGATTATGGAGTCAAAGAATGACAGTTTCTATCCCAATGGCACAGTGAGCGGATATGATGCAATCAGATATTTTCACAAAGTCCGGGAGTTTTACAGATAATGCCGCTTTTAATCAGTTCTGTAGGAAAGAGATCAATTTTTCAAAAATATGGAATTTCAAAGGGAGATTCAATAGTCTCCATAAACGGAAGAGAAGTTCATGACTTTTTCGGAGTGATGCATGAAATGGAATTTGATTCTATGCTCTTTGTGATTGAGAAGAAGAATTCGGAGCAGATTCGTATTAAGATAGCGAGGAAGAATTACAAATCAATTGAGACAGAATTTGAAGAGCATGGTATGCTACATTGCCACAATAAATGCATATTCTGCTTTATTGATCAAAATCCTGAAAATATGAGGAAAGAACTGTATTTCAAGGATGATGATTACAGAGAGTCTCTAACATGCGGAAATTTCATTACTCTTTCGAACCTCTCGGAAAAGATGCTTGATAATATTGCAGAACACAATCTCTCTCCATTGTATATTTCTCTTCACAGCTCTGAGGATTATTTGAGAGAGAAAATATTCGGCAGACCGAATCCTGTTGATAAAATAAGATATCTTATTAAAAAGGGCGTTAGGATGCATTTTCAGATTGTTCTGATGAGAGGCATAAACGACAAAAAGCATCTTCTTAAAACATTGGAATTTGCGAAAAAGAACAAAGCTATCTCTCTCGGAATTGTGCCTGTCGGATTGACAAAGCACAGAAAAAATCTGTATCAGTTTAAAATGTTCGGCAGAATTTACTCCAAGAATCTTATAGAGAGTGTAGAAAAATGGAAAGAAGACAATTCTTTTAAAAAAATCTTTCTTGCTGATGAATTCTATATGACAGCAGGAATATCTGTCCCTGCAAAGACTTATTACAAAGGATTTCCACAGCTTGAAAACGGTATAGGAATGGTGAGTCTCTTTGAAGATTCAGTCAAAAGAATCAGAAACAGAAAGTTAAAAGAGGGATACGCAATTCTTTGCGGAAGATCATTTGGAGAATACCTGTTGAGGACAAAATGCTTTAATGCAGAGAGAATCTATCCGGTGGCAAACGGCCTTTTCGGTGAGAATGTCACAGTAACGGGGCTTTTATCGGGAAAGGACATTTTATTATGTTTGAAAAATATTGCAGAATCTGATATAATACTATATAGGACGGTTTTCAACACGGACAAATTGACGCTCGACAATTACACGAAAGAGAATATCGAAAAACTGTCAGGCAAGAGAATAAATTTAATAAATGAATTTGAAGAAATTCAGGAGTATTTAGAATGACAATAGTAGCAATAATCGGCAAGCCGAATACAGGGAAATCAACTCTATTCAATGCAATGATTGGAAAGAGAGCGGCCATAGTGCATGATACGCCCAATCTGACGAGGGACAGGCATTACGGAGAGTATATTTACAATGAGAATAAGTTTCTGCTTATTGACACAGGCGGAATTGAGGAGCAGGACAATGCCCCGTTTATAAAACTGGTTGAAGAGCAAGCGGACATTGCAATCAATGAGAGTGATGTAATACTCTTTATAATTGATAACAGAGGCGAAATAACGGGCGACGACCATTACATAGCAAAGAAGCTGAGAAAAAGGAAGGACAAGGTTATTCTTGTTGCAAATAAATGCGATGCCGGGGACAATGATTTAAATCAGGATATTTACAGACTCGGATTTGATAAAATAATAAGCGTCTCTGCCGAACACAGGCTGAATATTGATGAAATAAAAGATTCTGTGATGGAATATTCTTCTTCAGATGATGATGACATTGCAACCGATGTAATAAAGTTCGCAATAATCGGCAAGCCGAATACAGGTAAATCAAGCATAGTGAACGGGCTTTTAAATGAAGAGAGAATGATAGTTTCAGATATACCCGGAACCACACGCGATGCAGTGGACTCTTACTTTGAATATGAAGGAAGAAAACTTGTCATCATAGACACAGCGGGAATAAGAAGAGCTGCCAAAATTGAAGAACCGAGCGAATACTACACAATACTAAGAAGCAAGCTTGCAGTGAGAAGGTCAGATGTTGTAGTAGTCGTGATGGACATAATGGATGGAGTGACATTTCAGGATAAGAGGATTTTGGATGAATCGATTGATTTTCTGAAGCCGACAGTGATTGTTTTCAATAAGACGGACAAGATTGAAGGAATTCAGAAGACAAAAATTTACAAAATCGTGACGGAAAAACTTGATTTTGAAAATTATCTTCCCAAAATGTATGTATCCGCCAAAGAAAAAAAACATATGACTAAAATAATCGACATAGGCCTGAAGCTTAAGGATTCTCTTCCCATGCATTTCCCGAAGCATGACCTGAATACTCTGCTTTTTGAAATTGTATCACAGCACAAACACCCGATAATAAAGAGATCCCGTCCGCGATTCTTTTCTCTTCAGCAGGTTTCAAAAGAGCCTATAAGGTTTCTGATAAGGTGTACCTCTCCAGAATCTATTGACAGTAATTATAAAAGATATATAATTAATAGTTTAAGAGAAAAACTAAATATAGGCGGATTGCCCTTTGAACTGAATTTTAAGGAGAGGAGCAGATGAATATGTACTTGAAAACAGCGATTTTTATACTTGGTTCTTATCTTATCGCCGGAATACCTTTTGCATATATCATATCAAAAATATTTCTTAAAGTGGATATTCGAAAGATAGGTTCAGGAAATGTAGGAGCTACAAATGTGTATAGGGCGGGCGGATGGAAGCCAGCTGTTGCAGTGTTTGCCCTTGATTTCTTAAAAGGTCTTATTCCCACTCTCGCATCTGTATATTTTTTCAACAAGAATCTGCATATTTCCACATTAGTCGCCATATCAACGATTTTGGGGCATATGTTCACTCCTTATCTGCGCTTTCAGGGTGGAAAAGGAGCGGCGACTTCATTTGGAGCATTTATTGTGATTTTTCCCGGAGTTGCGGCTGTATGCGCAGTTGCATTTTTATTGACTGTCTTACTATCTCACATAGTGGCTCTCGGCACAATTATCGCCGCATTTATGTTCCCTATAATATATTTTTTGCTTGGACAGGTTCTTCATTTCAATTTTCCGTTCAACAACTTCTCTTATGTGAATCTTATAATCATAATTATTATAGTGCTTTTCATAATTTACAAGCATAAAAGCAATATTTCAAGAATGATAAAGGGAAATGAAAACAAAATTTGATAAAAAGCAGTATTACTCGATTAAGGAGATAGGTGTTATGACAGATGTAAAACCGTATGTGCTGAGATATTGGGAGACGGTCTTTTTGCAGTTGAAACCCAGAAAACATAACGGAAACAGAAGAATGTATACAATCAAAGATCTTGAGACCATAAAAACTATTAAGCATCTTCTTTATGAGAAGAAGTTCACAATAAAAGGAGCCAATGAATTTATGAAAAACAAATCTGAGGTCAAACAGCTTGTTCTTGAGTTTGAAAAGAATCCTGCCTCTGTCAGTTTGAAGGAGGATATAGAGGGAATAATTCACATATTAAGGGGGAACTTATGAAAGAAAAAATCAGGGTCTATATATTGGATGACAGCATCACAGTAACAACATACATTCAAAAATCTCTTCAGGCGCTGGGTTATACGGTTTATTCCGACAATAATCCGAATAAATGCCTCAGTAGAATAAAAGAGTTTTTCCCTGACCTTGTTATACTTGACATTGATTTGAATGAATACAATGGCATTGATATTTGCAAACAAATTCAGGAGGACGAAGCAATCGCAAATATTCCTGTGATATTTTTATCTCACATTACGGATACAAATGTCATTGCAGAGGGAATAGAGGCGGGGGCGGTGGATTATGTCTACAAACCAGTAGATATCAATCAGCTTGATGCCAGAATTAAAATTCTATTTAAAATTCTTGATGATACTGCTGATGATTTGAAACTTGCCAAGATGAATATTGTGAAAGCGGCGATTATCACTATGCATCATGAATTGAATCAGCCTCTGTCTGTTATTCTGTTGTCTTCTGAAATGCTTGAGAGCAGACTTGCAAAGACATTGGACAAGAAAGACGAGGTTCTTCTCTCAAGAATAAAAAATTCAGTGGGAAAGATAAATGACATTCTGAAGAGGTTCAATCTAATTCAGGAGCAGGATAAGGAGCCGGAGCTTGTAAATTATACTGATGATGCAATGATGCTCAAACTGCCGCAGTCAACCTATGAAAGAAAAGTGCTTGTCATAGATGATGAAGATGAAGTAAGGGACGCAATAATTGAAGTGATAAAACAGGAAGGCATAGATGTCCTTGAAGCGGATAATATAAAAAAGGCGGAGGATGTCATACGGCGCCATGGCGAGGCAATAAGCACAATTTTCTGCGATATGAAGATAGGCAAAGAGAGCGGGACTGAGATACTGCATTTAACAAGAAAACTTTTTCCCAAAATTAAATTTGTATTTATAACAGGATATACAATTTCGGGTGAAGTGAAACGGCTGATAAAAGAATTTAAGGTGCCGCTTCTCAGAAAACCCTTTTCAAAGAAGGCAATCGCGGCTCTTTTGCGAAATCAGAACGGATAAAGAAAATTATTCCGCAGAATCTCAAGAGAGCGCACTCTGATATCGCTTCTGAGTTCCTGAATAATCCCGTTTTCAGCAACAGCTCTTATTGAAACTGTGTCACTGAAGATTTTTTCAATAATTTCAACTCTGCTGTCTCTGAATTTAATCAGGAATCTGTCAAGTTCGTCATAATTCAAAGTAAAGACAATTTCCGATGCAAGCTCAAGTCTCTTCTTCACGCATTTTGAAATCAATTCCGATGCTGTCTGCGAATAGGCGCGCAGAAGACCTCCTGCTCCGAGTTTTATTCCTCCGAAATACCTCACAACAAACATTGAATTAAAGCATAATTCATTTTTATCAAGAACATTGAGCACCGGTCTCCCTGCTGTTCCTTTAGGTTCATTTGCATCCGAATAACCGCTCTCCTTTTTTCCTAGTATATAAGCGTAAACAACATGGTCGGCTCTTGGATTGCTCTTCTTTACGGACATAAATGATTTACTGAAATCTTCTTCAGTTTCTGTGTGAAAAATATATCCTAAAAACTTTGATTTTTTTATTTCCACAATATTGGAATTTTCTTCAATTATTGTGAACATTTTTTTTCCTTAAATCAGGCATTGTGCCGTAGAGAATCAGAAGTATGAAGACTATCTGCATCGGATGTATGCTCTCCTTTAGCAATATATAGGAGAATATCAAAGCGAAGACAGGCTTAAGAAAGAATACAAGAGAGCCTATGTGAACTTGGATTCTCTTCAGTCCTTCAAAGAAAAAAAGATATCCGATTCCGGTTATAAAAATCCCCATATACAGAAGAATGGAGATCTCTTTGAAATTCATCATTGAGATTTTTGAAAAATCCTCAAAGATAAAAATGAAGGGAATATAGCAGACAGTTCCCGATAAAAATGAGATTCCAGTGACTGTTAGATTGCTGAATTTATTGACAAGAGGCGGAGCCATAGTTGTATAGAGGGCAAACAGCATTGATGCTACAAGAGAGAGTGAAAAAGCAGTGAAAGGATTTGATAGTCCATTCTCCTGTGAAAAGAGTATGACGCCTGTGATTCCAGCGATTCCAGTGATTATTTTTATGATATGCGACCTTAAAAACCTTTTTGTTTTGATATTGACTATTAAATACACAAAGAGCGGATTGCTACTTATGAGTATTGCAGGGATTGAAGCATTGCCTTTGTGCACGGCAATTTGAAGAAGCATCATACTTAAAAATACATTTATAAATCCAAGAAGGAAAATGCTGAAAAGGTCCCTTATTTTAATCATTCTCAGTATGCTTCTCTCTTCTCTGTTGAAAAGTATAAAAAAGAATATGAGGATAAATCCTATGAAAAATCTTAGAAATGTCATTGTGAGGGGGCCTACTGTCGAATATATCATTCTGCCTGCCACTTCCATTGAAGAGAATAATATAATTGTTATGAGAAGGTAAGTGTATCCTAACATCTTGTCAGTTTAATACAGATTTCAATGCTCTTCCCAAATTATTCTTATGGTGCCGATATCTTTGTATTTTTCTCCGATTTCATTTATCTCTTCATGCGGCTCGTCTATAAACAGGAGAAAGTCTTCATACATTACTTTATTCGGAAAGACAATCCAAAAAGTTTCGTCGGAACTCCACGATGTCCAAGCATTCAATTTGGAACGTCTTATCTTTTCATATATCTGTATTGTCAGTTTTGCAAACTGCTCCGTATCTCTTTTATTCATGATTATGTTAATTTATAACATTGTAAGAATAATGTCAAGAGAGAAGAATAATGACTTTTGACAAAAACAATATCTATTTCGCCACATGCTTGCACAGCGTCGGCTCACACACTTCGCTCACGGCGTCTTTATCTGGCGTGGCAGGAAGCCCGGCGCTCATTCGC
>DCUY01000050.1 GCA_002327905.1 Caldifarciminota bacterium UBA2202
TTACATAATATACTGATAAATATAAAAACAAAGACAAAATACTATCATTTAGTTAATATACTGATAAATATAAAAACAAAGACAAAATACCATCATTTAGTTAATACCCTTATAAATACAAGGTCAAAGACAAATACTATAGTTGAAGACAAATACAATTATGTAAAGATGGCAGACCATCATTTACATAATATACTGATAAATATAGGCTCAAATACAAATACAAGAAAACATATAAATATAAGATCAAAGACAAAATACCATCATTTAGTTAATACCCTTATAAATACAAGGTCAAAGACAAATACAATAGTTGAAGACAAATACAATTATGTAAAGATGGCAGACCATCATTTACATAATATACTGATAAATATAAAAACAAAGACAAAATACTATCATTTAGTTAATATACTGATAAATATAAAAACAAAGACAAAATACCATCATTTAGTTAATACCCTTATAAATGCAAGGTTAAAGACAAATACTATAGTTGAAGACAAATACAATTATGTAAAGATGGCAGACCATCATTTACATAATATACTGATAAATATAGGCTCAAATACAAATACAAGAAAACATATAAATATAAGATCAAAGACAAAATACTATCATTTAGTTAATATACTGATAAATACAAGGTCAAATGCAATAACAGATCATCAATTGATAAATACAAGATTAAAGAAAAATACCCAGCGTCATCGCGATGAGTCCTCAAAGAAGCAATCTCTATGCTTCTATGCATCTTTTACTCAAGCTCACTGCACATGGCGCATGGCTCAAGGCTGACATTATGATCTCCTTCGCCTCTCTGTCAAGCTGTTCCGACGGGAATTCCTATGTCATTTTCACTGATTCCAACAAACTTGTCATCATTGATGCCGGCATTTCTTACAGAAAGCTTAAGAACTCCCTTGCTTCATTAGGCCTTGATGCTCAAAATGTCACTCATGTTATTATAACTCATGCTCATAATGACCATATCAAAGGTCTTCCTTCCATATATAAGCAGTTAAAACCGACACTTATAGTCAATTCCTTGCTTAAAGAGAGATTCTCTTATTTTGAAAATCTGTCAACATACACATTTAATACTCATTCAAACATTAACGGACTTGATTTCTTTTCAATTGAGGTGCCTCATGACCACATAAATAGCTCATTTTTGATAAGTTACGAGTCCAAAAGAATTGGATTCATATCTGACGCAGGCATACTTTACCCTGAGCATTTAAATCATTTCAAGAACCTTGATTTTCTTGTGATTGAATCAAACCATTCATTAAAGAGATTGGAACTTTCTAACTATCCTGAATTATTGAAGATAAGAATCAAATCCGACCTTGGACACCTGTCAAATCTACAATGCGGAGAAATTATAGCAGAACTTTATCATTATAATCTTAAATGTATTCTATTTATTCATTTAAGTAAGAGAAGCAACCACCCCGACACTCTTTATGATGAGGTCATTTCAAAATTGCAGTCCAACTTCCCTCTTATTGATTATAAAATTGCCCCCTACGACTCCCCTTCCGACATCATCGAAATCTGACTTCATTTCTGCTGTAAAAATGAAGCATTGGATCGCCTTCATATTTATTCTACCTGATAATCTTTCTGATTCTATTAAATAAAAATGATAGGAACAATTTGTTAAGCATATTTTAACACAAGTTAAATTCTATAAATATCTTTGTGTACTTATATCACTTTTTACAATTCTTATATTTCGATAGTAGTTTCATCTCCAGCTATATTTCTAACTCTCATTCGCTGAGGTTTCTTTTCATAAGATATTTTCCCATTCCAAAAGTCTTTTGATTTCTTACCATTGATTGCCAAATAGCCATTCTTGTCTATTTTCGAACTACTTCACCAACACTTCCAGTGTTAATAACCATTGTTTGATTCGCTTTGCGATTATATTTATTATAACAACCGAGCGGAATTAAACCGCCGTGGAACACGGGATATTTATATTCATTGGATAAGTCTTTTTTTGTAAGATGCTTGCCACGCAATACTTTACAAACCTTTCCCAACTCTTTAAACTCCACCCCCTGTGGGCAAAGATCGGCGATTAGTTTTTCGATCTTGTTTACGGGCTTATTCATCTTGGCCATCATTTCTTGTTTTTTTCTCAACCTTTTTCTGCACGGTTTTGAGGGTGTCCAAATAGGCTTTTTCCACAGGGGAGAGAGTTTTTACCTGATATTTTTGGTATTCCTTTTCAGCTTTTTGCATAGCTTCATCGTGGCTGATTTTCCCCGCATCAGGTAGCACACCCTTGCCGTACATTTCAGTAAATCTATCAAGTTCCGCTATCCAGTCTTTCATCAGCATCCAGGTATATTCTCGGGCTTTCATTTCTGCAAGGTCGAAAAATGCCGATACCATGCGGTTAAGACGAAATAATTCATCTTCGTTAAGGTAATTTTTGGCGATTTTAGTTTCTGCTTTTATCGGTATCTCACTTCTAAAAGTCGTCAATCCCATAAAATCTTTTTCAGCATCGGCGCGTGAATAAATCGTTTCCGCTACGGTTTGTTTATTTACCGCATAATGAAGTTTGTTTTGTACTGTTTTAAAAAATCGGACTGATTCTTGTGTGTCAGGATCATAATCAATACTGGTCGCGTAGAGGTCAAGGACCTGGCGGTACAGCGCTTTTTCGCTACTGCGGATGTCGCGAATGCGTTCTAAAAGCTCTTTCCAGTAATTCCCCCCGCCCAGATCTTTGAGCCGCTCGTCGTCCATGGTAAAGCCTTTGCGAATGTACTCATTTAATCGTTTTGTCGCCCATATCCTGAAATTGGTGGCAATGCGGGATTTTATACGATATCCGAGGGAAATGATCATGTCGAGGTTATAAAAAGGAATTTCCCTTTCTATGTTTCTGCTACCTTCTGTTTGAACTTGTCGGAATTTCCGACAGGTTGCCTCCTCGGTCAATTCCCCTTCCTCAAAAATGTGTTTAATGTGTTCGACGATATTGGTTCGTGATGTTTGGTATAGTTCCGCCATTTGCTGTTGGCTTAACCACACATCCTCATTTTCAAACCGGACTTTAATGTCAGTTTCCCCGTCTTCAGTTTTATAGATTATGATATTGTTTTGTTCCTCTTTCTTCATTACTGGCTTCCTTCAAAATTCGCGACGATTTCATCAATCGCCTTGCGCAGTTTGTTTTGCCACGCAACAATGCCCGCGATCTCGGCGTTGAGTTTCTTTATATCAATTATCTCGCGGGTGTCTTTTTGCGCCACAAAGGTGGATACCCCGATGTTGTAGTCGTTTTCTTCAAGGGTTTTGTTGCTAACCAATTTGGCGAAATGCTTCCGATCAGTTCTTTGAATAAACGCTTCCATTATTTTGGCGCGGTTTTCATCGGTCAATTTGTTTTTGTTTCCTCCACGAACAAACTCGGCCGAAGCGTCAATAAACAGTGTTTTATTGTCCTTCTTGCTTTTTTTGAGCACGATAATGCAAGTGGCAATGTTTGTGCCGAAGAAAAGATCCGGCGGAAGCTGGATCACGGTATCAATGTAGTTGTTATCTACAAGATATTTGCGGATCTTCTGCTCAGCGCCGCCACGGTACAGCACGCCGGGAAATTCAACGATCGCCGCCGTGCCGCTGGTGGAAAGCCAGGAGAGCATGTGCATGGTAAAGGCAAGATCGGCTTTGCTCTTTGGCGCTAATACGCCTGCCGGTGAAAAGCGCGGGTCATTGATAAGAAGTGGATTGCTGTCGCCTTCCCATCTGATGGAATATGGCGGATTGGAGACTATTGCGTCGAAGGGCTCATCATCCCAGTGCTTGGGGTCGGTTAGAGTATCGCCGTGGGTAATATCAAAGTGATTGTAGTTGATGTCGTGCAAAAACATATTGATACGGCAGAGATTGTAGATGGTGAGGTTTACTTCCTGTCCGAAGAAGCCTATCCTCACGTTTTCCTTGCCGAGGACTTTGACGAATTTGAGGAGCAAAGAGCCGGAACCGCAGGCCGGATCATAGACCTTGTTCACTTCTTTTTTTCCAACTGTTGTAATCTCGGCAAGTAGCTCGCTGACCTCTTGTGGAGTAAAGAATTCTCCTCCGGATTTGCCAGCATTAGAAGCGTACATGGTCATCAAAAACTCATAGGCATCGCCAAAGGCGTTGATCGTGTTGTCGTAATAATTCCCCAACCGCAGATCGCCGATTGCATCCAAAAGCTTTACCAGCTTCTGGTTTCGTTTTTCTACTGTATCACCGAGCTTGCTGGCATTCACATCGAGATCATCAAACAAGCCTTTGAGATCATCTTCACTGTCCGAACCTTTGGCCGATTTTTCAATATTGCGGAACACTTTGGTTAGTGTTTCATTGAGATTAGCGTCATTGCGAGTTTTTGATCGGACATTGACAAAAAGCTCGCTCGGTAAAATATAGAACCCTTTTTCTTTTACCGTATCGGCACGACCGAACTCTGCCTTTTTGTCTGCAAGTTTGCCGTAGTCAAAGTCTTTAGTGCCGCTGCGCCGCTCGTCTTCATTAATATAGCTGGTGAGATTTTCGCTGATAAAGCGATAGAAAAGCATCCCTAAAACATATTGTTTAAAGTTCCAGCCGTCCACGCTACCACGCAGATTATTGGCGATCTGCCAAATGGCGCGGTGCAATTCGGCGCGTTCTTGATCATTCGTCATTAAAATATTTGACGGTAACGGCAAACTCTTTTTTTCCACTTTTCTTTCAATCTTTACTCCTTTAAAATATTTTTGTCTTTTATTATATCCCATTGTCTGCAAAATTCAAGAGATTTAATTTGTTTCTGCAGGACGGACACATATGTCCACCATAGAGATAACCATTGATTAGTTCACGATGACGAAGCTGGTAGGCTGGTGAAATGTAAATATGTTTTTCATTCTCATTACCTCCGAAATTGTTTCTCTGATATTATAACCAATTTGTAATGTTGTCAAGAATGATAACTGATAAAAAACATCAAAGGAGGGTTTAGAACCCTCCCCTGCAGTTATTTCCTTTATAGATTTACAATAGAAAAATGAGGTGCAAATATTCTACTTTACAGCTATGTATTCGGCTATGGCTGTTGATTGCGGAATTGACAGTCCATCCTCTCTTATGCCCTGCAAATGCATTTCAATCGCCTCATGCATATTCTTCTCAGCTTTTTTTCTTGTTGTGCCGGTAGCTATGCATCCCGGCAGATCGGGAGAATATGCGGAATAATTCCCATTTGCTTTTTCTATAACTATTAAAAATCGGTGCATTCTATTTATCCTCCTTTAATTTCGCTTGCTTTAAAGAGTGCCGGGAGCAATGTCATCCCGCATCATTTGGATGACCGGCAATTGTTACTCTGCACACTTTTATAGGGTGTTTATATTGCCTGTGCTTCCTTTTGTCGCAACTAAATACCATCCGTCTTTTTCAATCAACTTTATAATGCTTCTTATTTTCATTTTGAATATATTATAACTATCATTTTTATTGTGTCAACACATCTTAAAACGCAATAAATATGTTTAGGAATCTAAATCAACAAATAATCATAAAATCTGAAAACCTTAATTCTTTTGTCTATTAACAATTTATCAGGCAACTTTGACATGACCACTATTTCGGCTTTATTAATTTTTTTTTCTTCAATAAGACGAAGCAACGATGATGTTTCACGATTGATATTTTCTTTATTAAGAGCCCATGTAATCTGTATTCCGGTCTTCTTTCCGGACTCATCAAATATAAAATCAATTTCATAATGATTTCTTAGGTAGTTCAGACGATATTTCTGTTTAAGATGATTAAAAAGCACATTTTCTATTTTTCGTCCATTTATTTCATCGCTTCCAAACATCTCACCTACAGCATACCCAATATCAGAAAGATATATTTTACGGATCTCATTAAGAGCGTTTTCTTTCGCTTTGTACTGATAAAGAAAATCGGTGAAATAAATATTCTTTGACTTTTCAACAATTCCGTAAACAGTTTTCTTTGAGATTTTGAAACCCTGCGATTTAAGTTCATTAAAAACCTTGTTAACTGAATATTCTTTGGCAAAGGAAATGATAATCTTCTTCATTATCTGTCTTGTCACATTAGGATTTGATAAACCGTAGCTTTCAATTAAATCTCTATATATCATAACATTAAAATACTCCTGCAAAACCTTTATTTTTGTGCTTTTCTCCATCCCTATAAGTTCAGGGAAACCTCCAAATTCAATAAACCCTTTAAGCTCTGTTTCAAGTTTTATTCTGTTTTCCATAGTTTTATCATGTTCGTCGATATTGAAGAATCGCAGATATTCCCTATATGACAATGTAGAGAGTTCGTAATTCAAAATTCTCCCTATCATAGCAGATGAAAGATTGTCTCTGAAAACTTCCGAATTGGAGCCCGTAATAAAGATTCTATCCGTGATAGTATCAGAGACCCTCATTATGAATTTTTCCCAATTCATCAGGTTCTGTATTTCATCAAAAAGAAGATATATCCCTTTCAAACTGCTCTTCGGGTAAAGCAATAAATATGCGCTAAAAATATCGTCAGGATTTAGCTCTCCTATTCTTTCATCCTCAAAATTCAAATATATTATCCTGTCTTTGCTAACTCCCTTGTCTATTAGTTGTTTCGCAATCTGATACATGTAATATGTTTTACCGCATCTTCTCGGACCTGTAATTGTGATTACCTTCCCGCTTTGAAGAGGAACAGCCATATCTCTTTTTGTAATTAAAGGCAACTCTCTTTCATGAAAATCCGCAATTATTGATGCCAATGATTTAAGTTCCATTTGTCCTCCTATTAAGGAAACATTAACATAGAAGTATCCTTTTGTCAAGGACAATTCTAAATAAGATATTTTGGGGAACGGTGCTTATAAACTTGTAAATTTCATCTCCCCTCTTTCATATCTATTTTAATTATACCCCTTCAGATGTAAATATCAATTGCATTTTTAGCTGATTGTAGAGACAAGGCATGCCTTGTCTCTACATTTTCAATATGTCAAGAATGAAGGCATATTCGAATGCAATGTCTTTGTAGTATGAATATCTTCCGCTTCCGCCTCCGTGTCCCGCATTCATAGTTATCTTCAAAAGCAGAGGATTATTATCGGTCTTATTGTCTCTTAATTTTGCCACCCATTTCAGCGGCTCCCAATACATCACTCTTACATCATTATATCCTGCAGTAATAAGAATTGCCGGATAATCGGCCTTTTTGACATTATCATAAGGAGAATAACCAATCATGTATTTGAAGAAATTCTCATTGGCAGGGTCGCCCCATTCGTCAAACTCGCCCACTGTCAAAGGAAGAGTCGAATCAAGCATAGTATTTATTACATCCACAAAAGGCACGTTTACAACAGCTCCCTTGAAAAGGTCAGGCCTCATATTCAAAACTGCTCCAATCAAAAGGCCGCCAGCGCTTCCTCCTGTAATTATCAAATTATCCTTTGATGTGTATCCTGCCTCTATCAAATGCTCCGCGCATGAAATGAAGTCAAGAAATGTATTTTTCTTATTCAAAAGCTTCCCGTCTTCATACCATCCTCTGCCCATATCAGCTCCGCCTCTTATATGCGCAATTGCAAATATGACTCCCCTGTCGAGAAGAGAGACTTTTGATGATGAAAAATACGGGTCCGATGTAGAACCATAAGCGCCGTATCCGTCCATAAGAAGAGGATTCGGTTTGTTTCTGTCTATTTTTTTGCTATACACCAATGAAATTGGAATCTCTTTTCCGTCATGCGATTTCGCAAATATATATTCAGTTACATAGTCATCACTGTTATATTTTTTAACATTCTGGCGCTTCTTTACTTCTGTTGTGAAATCAGACATGTTTATATCAATAGTAGTGGAAGGCGTCTTCAAAGACATGAAATTAATCCTAATCTTGTCAGTGTCAAATGTTGAATTGGAATAGGGATAAAATGTGTAATTTGATTCCTTAAAATCAAAATACCGAGACTTATTGTCTTTCATTGAAATGACTCTGAGATTCTTTATGCCTTTGATTCTCTCATAAACGGATATATAGTCCTTAAAGCAGTCAATTCCTTCTATAGTTATGGTATCTGATTTATTCAGAAATACTTCCGCCTTATCCAGATTCTGATTCTCTTTCATTCTTAAAACTTTAAAATTCACGGCATTTCTATTTGTAAGAACATAAAAATATCCGTTTGAATAATCAACATAGTATTCCACCCCTTCAATTCTCTTGCTTATTGCTTTAAAGACGCCGCTTCTGTCATCTGAGCGGATATATGAGATTTCACTTGTTATATTGCTCATATTTGAAAGAAGAATATAATCTTTGCTTCTTGTCATTGAGAGGTAAACCGAGTATTTCTCGTCATTCTCCTCGAAAATCATTTTATCTGCGTCTTCGCCTATTATATGAAGATATACTGCATAAGAGCGCGAAATGTCATCTTCAACAGTATAATAGAATCCGCTCCCGTCATAAAGCCACGTCATGCTTGTAATATCCGATATTCTGTCATTAAGAAAGCGCTTTTCCTTCGTATCATAAATCTTGAGAGCATACTTCTCCGCTCCTGTCGTGTCATAGGAGAATGCAAGGAATCTGTGGTCATTTGTCATTTCAAATATACTCACCGCATAGAACAAATAATCTTTCCCTGCTGTATTCATATTAAGGAGAGTCTCTTCGACTGCCTTTTCATTGGCAAGTTTTCTAAGATAGATGGGATATTCCTTTCCCTTTTCATCCTTGCTGTAATAATAGAATGAATCTTTAAGCTCAGGCACCGTCTGGTCTGTTTCATCTATTCTTCCTATAATTTCCTGATACAATTTTTCCTGAAGCTTCTTTGTGTGCGAGGTCATCTTTTCAGTGTAATTATTCTCTTCTTCTATATATTTAAGAACATCATCAGTGTCCTTCTCTTTGAAGTATGAGTAATCATCGGTTAGTTTGGTTTGAAACATATCCTTTGAAGTCGGCTTCTTTACTGCATCAGGCGGTATTGCATCAGCGGTCTTTGAACATGATGCGCACAAGAGCAAAAAAATAATCATAAATCCGATGAATCTTTTCATCATTACTCCTTTTTAAGAGTGTTATTATAACATAAAGAGCATAAAGAGCAATACGGCAGAAGAATCGAAGGATTATTTTTGCTATTGACTGATAAAAATATTGAAATATAATTTATTAAATGAAATTTAAACTTTTTATCATATTCATAATTGCATTTGTCATTCTCAGCGCTCAGGGAGATTTTTTCTCTATGTATCTTGATTCGCTTGAGACTGCATTCGCTAAGGATGATTTTAACAGCACTTCCAAGTTCTATAACATTCTGATTAATTTCGATCCTGACAGATTTGAACCGTATTATTATTACGGATATTCCCTTTATAAAAACAAATTCATCAAAGAGGCGGTTCAAAACATAGGAAAATCAGTTGAGATTAATCCGACGGAAGATAATTATATTCTCTATACAAAGGTTCTTTATGATTATGACATTAAACTTTTCAGGCAGTCTCTGAATACCGCTCTCTCTGCCTACCCTACGAGCATTGAACTGAATTCAGCCAAGATGGATTATTTCAACAGATTCAATGAACCTGAATCTGCGTATTCGTATGCTTCGTATGTGATTAAAAGCAATCCCAATGACGCAGGAGCATTGTATGCTCTTGCAAAATTCGAGGCATCAAGAGAGAATTACACCCCGTCCGTTGCATACCTTGTAAAGCTTCTCTCCCTTAAAAATGTCAAGAATGAAGATTATCTTCTTGCAGGCAGAATATATTCTGATGCAAAGAATTACATCGCCTCAAATAAAGCATTTTATAAAATCGCAGCTTCTCCGTACAGATATTATGCTCTACATCATATAACGGACAATTACTTTGCAATGGAGATATTTGATTCCGCCTCCTTTATTCTTGATTCATTAATTAAATATTATCCCGACTCGATCTCAGCATACAGTAAAATTCTTGCAATCGCATCAAAAAAGAAGGATGCTTCGATCCTCGACTCTCTCTATGCGAAAATTAAAATAAACAACATTTCCGATTCAACTCTTCTTGACAACTTTGCATATCAGTTATTCAAATATGACAAATATACCGAAGCCTCTGCGGTTTATAAAACACTTTATGATTCTTTCGAGAATTTCGCAAACAAGGAATCGGTCCAGACATTCTTTTTTACAAAGAACTATGCAATGTCAAAATCCCTTATAAACAGATTCAATATGAAGAATCGTTCAGATTCCCTCTTTGTCTATAAATACAATGCGATGATATTTTACAAAGAGAATAAACCGGATTCATCCGAATACTATTTTGAAAGGGCATTTTATATGAATGATTCCGACACTATCATGATAAAGAATCTTTCAAATGTATATTATATAAATCAGAAGATTGTGAAATTATCCGAATTGATTGAAAATCTCAAAGACAAATACCCGTCTCTGTATGAGGCTCTCAATTCAAAGTACTTCCCAAAGCAAGAATAAAGTTTATTTAACTTCAATAATCATTGAAGTGACTGCATTGTTGACACTCGCCTGAACACAGCATTCGCCCTTTCTTAATGCCTTCACCTTTATGCAGTTCCCAAGGTCCTTCTCAATCTTTATAACATCCTGACTGCCTATATTCCACACGGGACTGATACCCTTGCAATTCTTGATTATCTTATTTTCTTTGTCATAAAATACTGCATTCAGAACAGCTGTTTCACCCGGACTTAATGACGAGGGCCCGTTGATGAAGACTGTGGCGCAGTCAATATTTGTGTAGGATATCGCAGTAGAATTGCATGAAACAAAGGTTAGGGCTATAAGAAATGGAAAAATGAGATACAAACTTTTCATTAGACCTCCCGCGTTATTCCCTGTTTCTTATAATATAAATCAAAAATATCGTATTGTCAATACTTATGAATAACTTTTATACTAATTGCTTTTAATGGCGGATATACGTTGAATAAGAGAATATTCCGAATGCAACTGCTACATTTAATGAGTCTTTATAGCCAGGGGTCTCAATTGTGAAGATTCTATCCGAGAGTTCAATGGCTGTCTCTGAAACGCCCAATGCCTCATTTCCGAGTATCAAAGCGAAACTTTCTTCAATCAATGCAGAATTGAGCTTTTTCGCCTTTTCCCTGATTTCAAGTGAAAATATTTTCAGTCCCAATGATTTTGAGAATTCTATTGCCTCGATTATATGGCTGAACCTGCAGTATTCAAGATGTTCTTCGCATCCTCTTGATGACGAGAGAAAATTAGGATTATTCTTTTCAGGAGTTACTCCCACATGAATGATTCCTTTGTATCCGAATGTATATGCGCTTCTGTAAATGTTGCCCACATTGTGCGCGCTTCTAAGATTATCAAGAATCACATAGGAATTCACTATCATATCTTATAATCATCAAGAATTTCGACGAGGGATTCAGCTTCTTCAATTGTATTGAAAATATGAAATGCGAAACGGATATAATTCTCCCTTAATGAAGCAATCACTCCCCTTTCAGCTATATATGTGTAAAGATGTTTTATATTCCGTGTTCGAAGCGATATAATCGGCGTCTTCAAGTTTGAGCTCTCCTGAGCCACCACGCCCATCATCTCAGCCTTTTTGGCAATAATACCGGCTCCTTCAAGATTGTGCCTGTAAACTTCATTTATTCCTATGCTGTTTAAATATTTCAGATTCTCCTTCATCATAACAGCGCCTATTACATTCCTTGTCCCTGATTCGATTCCGCTTGCATCTTTTCTCGGCTCCGGAAGAACTGCAAATGAATCAAATGTCTTGTAATCAAGCGACAGCCATCCGAGATTTCTCGCTACGGTTCTGTCAATATGCTTGTCATTAATATAAATGAATCCTGATCCCTGCGGACCCAAGAGCCATTTTGATGTGCCTGTGAAGAAAAAATCAGCCCCTGTTGCGTCAATCTTGATTGGAAGATAACCTGCTCCCTGTATTCCGTCAACAGCGAGTATTGAATTATTTTCATGGACAATATCCGCTATCTTTTTAATATCGGTTAACTCCCCTGTCAGAAAGTCCACCAAGTCAACATACACAATGGAGCGCTTCACCTGAACAAGCATTTTATGAAGCAGTTCCATATCTTTAGATATTATTTCAACTCTGTACTTGGTATCATGAAGGAACGGAGAGAGTGTGCAAGGGAATCCGTGCCCGAAAATCACAATATTCTTTATATCGTAAAAAGTATTTCTTACAATAAACACGCCTGTTGTTGTATTTTGAATGAGCCCGATATTCTTTGTGTGCGTTCCTATAATCCGCCCCGCCTCAGTTCTCGCTCTGTCGAGAATTTCAAAGTATTCTTCCAATCTGACATCAGCGCAGAGAGACATTATGTCAAGGTATCTCTTTGCCTCTCTTATGGCATCCAATGTAAGAATGCCTGATGAAGCGCTGTTGAAATATAGATTCTCTCTCTTGGCGAAATTGTCTGAATAATTCATAGAATCACCTCTTTTGTTGATTATATTTTACCACTTTATACAATCTTTGCAATAGAAAGAAAATAAATACAATATCATTGAAATATAATCAAATATCCGTTATAATAATTTTTTATATTAAACAGGAGGCTTAATGGATAAATTTTCTCTTGATCACTTAAAAATCATAAATTACTCAAAAATCTACAGAAATCTTTCAACGCCAAAGCTTATTGAGATAGCTCTGGAGAAAAAAGAAGGAGTTCTCGCCGCCACAGGAGCACTTGTTGTAAATACCGGAAAGTATAATGGCAGGTCTCCCAATGACAGATATATAGTTGAATCGGAATCTGTGAAACCTCACATTAATTGGGGAAAAGTCAATATACCGATTTCCGAGAAACTATTTGACTCACTTTACCAGAAGATGCTCGGGTACATGCAGAAGAAAGACCTCTTTGTCTTTGACGGTTATGTAGGCGCTGACAGAAAGCACGGATACTCAATAAGAGTCGTCAATGAACTTGCAAGTCAGGCTCTTGCATCCTCACAGCTCTTTATAAAGCCGACAGAAGAGGAATTGAAGGACTTCACTCCTCAGCTGAACATAATATGCCTTCCTCATCTTTATGCAGTTAAGGAACTTGACATGACTAATTCGGAGTGTTTCGTGATAATCAATTTTGATAAAAAAATAATCCTTATAGGAGGAACGCAATACTTCGGAGAGATAAAAAAATCAGTCTTTTCGGCATTGAATTATATGCTTCCGTTTAAAAATATATTCCCTATGCACTGCTCCGCAAATACAGACGACAAAGGAAATACAGCAATATTCTTCGGGCTCTCCGGAACAGGAAAGACGACATTATCAGCTGATATTGAAAGGAAACTTATAGGAGATGACGAACATGGATGGTCTGATGAGGGAGTATTCAATTTTGAAGGCGGATGCTATGCCAAACTAATAAACCTGAAAAGAGAGAATGAGCCGCAGATTTATGACGCATTGAAATTCGGAGCCCTTCTTGAAAATGTTATAATAGACGAAAACACGGGAATACCAAATTACGATGACGGATCTTTGACTGAAAACACAAGAGGCGCATATCCTGTATCATTCATACCAAATGCGGATTTGTCAGGAATGGGAGCGCATCCGAAAAAGGTTATATTCCTGACTGCCGATGCATTCGGAGTTCTACCTCCTGTCGCAAGACTAACCACCAAGCAGGCGATGGAGTACTTTGTCTCCGGATACACAAGCAAGCTTGCAGGAACAGAGAGAGGAATAACCGAACCTCAGGCAACCTTCTCTACCTGTTTTGGCGCTCCTTTCATGCTCCTCCACCCTCAGAAATATGCAGAGATGCTTAAAAACAGGATTGAAAAAAACAAATCAGTAGTATATCTTCTCAATACAGGATGGACAGGAGGACCTTACGGAGTGGGTTCAAGATTCAAGATTGCTTATACAAGACGAATGGTAAAGGCGATACTGTCTGGAGAATTTGAAAATATCAAATTTGAAACAGAATCTTTCTTCGGACTTTCAATTCCTACTGAACTTTCCGATGTTCCAAAAGAGGTTTTAAACCCGATAAATACATGGAAAGACAAGGATGCATACAAGAAACAGGCTGAAATTCTGAAGAATAAATTTGAAGAGAACATCAAAAAGATGAACATAAAGTTTTAATGATATTTATTCTCTTCATTGTCGTATTTGCCGTTTTGGCATTTTACAGGAAGAGACTTCAATTTAATAGACTGATGACTGCCCTCTGGGCAGTCATCTTTTTGCTCTGCCTCTATTTTTTTGCAAATGCAGTCTTTCCCGGCAGACATTTTGTTTATGTGAATAACGAAAAAGCGAATTTTATTGAATATAACGGTGTTTCGAAATATGAAAAAGCATTAAAGAGGTTCTATTCTGTTAATCCTATAATAATTTCCGATTTTAACCTTCCGTTAAATGCTTTTCTGATTAATGAAGAGGACCGCACATTCGGATACGAAAAACTTAATGACATCGGAATTGATACATCAATCTCGTCGGACGGCATGCTCACTGTCTCAATCAAGCAGTATTCCGGAAATTTTATTCCATCTACTCTTATGGTCTTCCTAAGAGATTCCTCTCTTTCTTTTGAATTACTGACAGATACTTCAATCAATATCCCGGATACTCTAATTGATTCTGCGGTTCTTTTATCTGATGATGACAATGAATTCAATGATAAATATGTAAAATCTTCTGAAAGAACCGTATTGGTTTTAACTGATAAATATTCAACTTCAATTCAAAGACTCACCCAGAGCTTATCTTCAATGTTTGATTCCTGCAGATTTGTCTCAGGCATTAAAAGAGGCGGGAAAATAATTTCACTAAAGGGAAAATTTGACGGAATGATTCTTCTTGGCGAATCGGACTCAATCACATCAACCGCCCCTTATGTTTATTTCACGGAGCAGGAGCTTAATAGTATGAACTGGAAATCTGCCGATGAACTTCTAAAAGAGATTTCACAACAAAATGTAAGAATTAAGAATCCGTTCAATCCTGATAAAAGGATAAGAGAGAATCTCTACTCAAAATTTATTTCTTCAATTAAAGCAAATATACTCCCATCCGCAGTATTCACTCTTCTTTCTTTATCAGTGATTCTTCTGTTTTAGAATAATACCAATTTTTTTGAAACAAGGACTTCCGCATCATCTCTTATAATCAAGAATGCTACACCTGAATGGCTTTCTATGCGGTAATTCGACTGCGATTCAAATATTATCCCCTCATAGACTCTGTCAATCAGTCTTCCTGATGCGTCAAAAAGGAGAATCTCATAGTATCCTGATTTGCTTATTGAAATATTGACAAGTGAGCTCTTTGGCAGAAAAGCTACAGAATTTATTGCAGGCTTTTCCAATTTCTTTTGATATATTTGGGTGAATTTGTTCTTCAATATAGGCCTCTTGTTCGTTATCTTTACTGACATTCCGTTTCTCGGGGTAAATTCATCAGAGTAGGCGCTGTCAGTCAAAGACAAATATGCACTTGAATTGAATTGAATTCCCATAATCATTTTGCTTGAATCGGGAATATTATAATAATGAACGGTAATGTCGGAAGTATCTATGCATACTGCGAATGTATATGGCATCTCCTCTCCTATTACTTTGTTATAATAGATAATAAACTGATAATTAAGAGTATCAAAATAGGAAAAGCATGTATTCACCGCATCTGACGGTTTCATATATATATCATTATAATATTCGCATCTGTAATCAAGCCACCCTGTAAAAATCGCGGGATTTGACAAATAATGTGTAGGCAGAGGTTCGCTTGAATATAAATTGAACGGTAGTCTGTGCAAAGAGAAAATTCCGTTTGTATTGAAGTAAAGTGTTTCTGAAGACTCGCCATAAAAATTAAATATAAATGGAAGCTTTATGGATAATGTTGTATCATCAGTGACTTCAAGCTGTCTGAATGCAAAAGAATCGATATTGATATACTTGAATTTCGGGCTGTTCTCAAAGTCCGTCATATCGTTTGTGAATATATAGTAATTATTCACAGGTCCGAGATACATCTCGGAATTATTATATCTTGTCGGAAGAATTATTTTCGTAGTATCAGAGTAATTGCCTATTGAGACAATTATATCAAGAGAGCATAACGGTTGAGAAGAACTGTACGTAAATACATCGAAAGAGAATGCCTTTGTCTCATAACTGCCGAGTGAATCAATTATCTCAACATTATCAAGGCAGAAAAATGATTTTGAATTTATCTCAATGCTTATGTCCTTGGATTTTAACGGCGAGAGATTTGCTATATTAAATGCAAGAGTAGAATACGCTCCGAGGAGAATATAATCAAGAGTCTCTGCTTCAAAATAAGCGTTCTTAAAAGAGATATTAAAATCAGGCTTCAACAGGTCGAGAATTAAAACCTCATAGACAGTGTCATTCCCGTTTATCGTTCCTATAGAGCACACAGCGGAGACAAGAGAATCGGAATATCCGTTTATTTCAAAGATTATTCCGTTTGGAATTGTGACATATGAATCTGGAAGCAGATTAAAAATGACAATATCATTTGATAAAAGATTGAATATATCTTCATATCCTGTTATCAGCACTTTTGAGGAATCTGCCACAGTTGTGCCGTAATTCTTAAAACTCAAATCAAAAAAGAATGTATCAATGCGATAGTCTGTAAGATTGTAGGATGACAGAGAGACAAATTGTCCGTCCTTAATCATGTGTATTTTTTTAGATTCATAATAATTCCCGGGAACATAAACTGATAAATCAACAGAATCTCCTGCATTCAGAAGTGCAGAGGATACATCAAACATGAAAGATGAATTTGAAGAGAAATGCGATGAGTCTATAAGAGAGTCGTCGACAAAGACTCCCAAAAATCCGCCCTGTGAAAGAATTCCGCTGAAATTGGCATTTCCGTCGATTGTGTTGAGTGATGCAGGCTGATACTTGTCTGCATTGAAAGAGAAATCGGAGATTGAATTATTTCCGAAGTATGTTTCAGGAAGAGTGAAATAATTATACCTTTCATAATACCCTCTGGTGAGAGGTGCGTCGCCGTATTCCTGATAGAAGACATTTTTTGCTTTGTTCATGGCATCCGCTATTGATGAAGAAGAAGCGAGAGAATCAAAGAAAGCTCTCTGGAGAACGTCATCCTGCTCCCAATAGGTATATTGAGACGCTCCTATGAATGTTGTGGCGCCTTTGTCTGGGTTTTTAAGCCACATATACCCGAAATAATCGGGAATGGAATAATTTCCCGTAAGGCATGCAAATGACATCACAATGGGATGCATGGATTCATTGCTCAGACTCTCTATGTTTGACTGGTCATAAGAAGGTCCAGACCAGGAGTAGGCAGAGCCGTGCCCGGAATAAACGGATATTCCTCTTCCGTCATTGAATGCAGTGTCGAGCGGAGTCCCAGTGAGATAATACCCGAAGAATGAGTCGCACTCATACCCGACTTCTCTCATGACTGACATTGCATAAACATGAGATGATTCTGCGAGAAGGTGCCATCCTCCGTCATTTGTCGCAATGAAATATCCTTTATTGTTGTATGAAAATCTTCCTGATGAGTATTCCGTCTTCACTTTACTGATGTAATTGATGAGGTCGGCAGTGTCCTTTGCCGGAATCCTTGAAAGAAAAAGATCAGGGAAATAATCCATCGTATCAATAAGAGAGTAATAAAGGTCTGTCGCCGGATAGTCGGTCCCGCTTCCTGTGATATAAGGAAGGAGTTCACTGCTTCCAAGAAGCAGAACATATGAAAACGGTTCTAAGGAGTATGCGTTCTTGATAAACTCTTCAATCTCCTGCGCTCCGGAGCCTGTAACAGAGAGAGGATGGGATTTAAAAGAGAATCCCCTTTTCCTGTAAAACTCAGACAATTCGCTTATCTGCCCTGAAAATATGTCATTGTAGATGACGCACACTGAATTTGAAGATTCCTTCGGATTCAAGTTTGAATAATCGTATTGTATGCCCCTAACTATAAGAATGTTTTTGGAAGGAATATAGTCATAGGGGTATATCTCCGCAGTATTGTCAGAATAAATTCTGTAAGAAGAAGAAAATAGAGGTTTGTCCGACTGATACGCATTTCTATCTTTTATGAACAATACTCTTTCTTGAGATTTGGAAACAGGATATTGCTTTGGGTATATCTCTTTGTTCAAGTAAATTGTGTCTTCGCTTATGCATTCTATCGTGAGAGTCGAGACATCAATATTGACAAGTCTTTTAACAGGCACATCCGGATATCCGTAAGGAAGAGATGAATGATTGAGCTCATCCGGAAATGACAGATAACCGTCCGATTCCGACAGAATCGGATTGCCGTTTAGAGTGAATGTCAGAAAAGACAATGCAAAGAGTGTCAGAACTCCGCACCAAAAGATATGTGATAGTAAGTCTGCGGAGAGATGACTGTCAAATCCGAATGTTTTGCGATGTCCAGCTTCAGTATTGTTATCCATATATCCATCCTGATGCCTGCTCCGAATCCGAATTTAAGATCGTCAAGCATCAAATCAGTGGTTAAAAGACGCAGATCGCTCAAATCATCTTTGGCAATTCCGAGGTCAGTGAAAAGCACTCCCCTTATATTCATAACAGAAAGATTATATATTGGAAATTGTATTTTATCTATCAGCGGGAATCTTAGTTCGAGGTTTGTAAAGGCAGTGTTTGTTCCGTAAAACTCATTGTCATTATACCCTCTTAGGGAGCCTGCTCCGCCAATATACGAATACATCGTCTCTATGCCGAATGTCTTTGCTGTGGCGGCTCTGACTGCGAATTGGCTTCGTGGCGTGATTATGAAATACTTTCTTGCATCTGCCGAAACAAATCCTCCTCTGTACATACCGAGTGAATCCTGAGGGTAGTAATCCATCTCCACACCCGCATCAAGGCGAGCCATGTCGCCGTTCACCGGTCCGTAGTAGCCCCATATTCCATTATCATAGACCAAAGAGACGGTATGAGAGCTTCTTACAGAGGAATAGAGATTTTCTTTCTCTGTGCGGTCAATGTAATAAATGTTTCCGTTCACATCATATTTGTAAACAGAATTCTGAATGTCTATCCTCTTGTATCTGTCAAATGGAAAACGAAGAAGCAATCCTCCTCCATTATAAATATAAGATAAAGAATAGTAATAATTATAAAATATCTCCTGCTGTTGATTCAAATAGATCAATGCAAGGTCTATTCTGTTCTTCAAAAACCAATACTCAAATGAAATATACCCGTTTCCGGTAAATGAAAGTTTCTCCATCTGCAGAAATATCCAATTGTCTCCCATCATGTCGCTTATTCCAAGGTCAAGAAGTCCTACGAATCCGTATCCGGGAGTATAAGAGAAGGCACCGGCGGCCCAATCCACAGCAAAATTGAATGGAGGATTTCCGGATGCCACTTCCTTAAAATCATATTGATTGAATTTCCTCACATAATCATTATATTCGTAAGTTAGGTCTATTTCACTGCTGAAATCAAGAGGATTATTCAGTAGCATAACATCCATCTTCATCTGAGAGAAGAATGAAAATACGATTCTTGACATATCCGAAGACATTGATGGAGAAAAGACTCCTGTTATAACATCCGTAATCTGCTTCATCTCCGATGTATTAAGATTTAACATAAACGCATTTGACACATCTCCGATATACGAAGAGAATACAACCATAGAGTCATTTACAAGAGAGAATCTTGCAATGCTTCCTTTATACGGAATTTCTATTTTAGAGAAAACATTTGTATTCAGATTATATGTTATCAAAGAATAGTCCCCATAATTCCATGATGTGTCATTAGAGCGGTCGCTGGAGAATATGAGCATGGAATCATTCAGAAAGAATGGGCTTCTGTCATCATAAATGTCTTTTGTTATAAGAATCTCTTTTTTATTTGTGAAATCATAGACAGCAATATCATTCTGCCCGTTATTCATTTTTGTGTAAACAACCCGCTTCACATCAGAATCAACAGCGGGCGAAAATACTCCGTCAGCACTGATATTGATGCTCTTCTTGATTTTTTTGCCTCTTACATCAAAGAGTATGATTTTTTCCGTCTCATTATTACGCGCCGAAAAGACAAGATACTTGCTGTCTCTTGACCAATTCAGATTTCCGTATTCAAGATGAAAGCTCTCAAAATGCCTGACGAATGTGCGCGGAAGAACCTTATCTTTTCTGTCAGGATTGAAAATTGATGAAAGATATATGTCAAAATATCCGTATTTTTCCGATATGAATGCAACATAATTGCCGTCGGGAGATATTGATGGCGAAATATTATATGGAGATGTTTCAAGAAACCCGCCAAGGAGTGATTTAGCTGAATTAATGACTACATCTTTATTCTTTATAAGAGGAAAATATCTTTTTTTCAAATAAAGCTTCCATTCATTGTCAAGCTGGTCAATTGTGATTCCAAGAAGCTTTTCCAATGAAAGATAAAATGATTTTGTCGTCCTCATTGATGAATATATCTCGCCTATCTTCTCCCTTCCGTATTTATCTGCAATGTATTTTAAAACAGATTCCCCTGCTTTGTAAATATAAAATCCGCCGGAATAGTAACCGAGAGTCGTGAGGTCAATGAGAGTGTCATTAACAACAGCGTCCCTCATGTACATGTCAGTCTCTTTGTCCCATTCCCTTGAGAAAAATTCAGCGCTTCCTTCAATGAACCATAATGGAATGTCATAGGTAATTGAACTTAGTATTGCCCCGGTGCCTCCGCCTCCATACAAATATTCAAACTGCATTGCGTGCACAAGCTCATGATTTATAACATGACGCAAATCCTCATAAGAGCCGGAGAAGGGAATCACCACTCTGTTTTTAAGGGATTCGGTGAATCCGCCCACGAACTCTTCTATTATATCTACGGTTATGTTCGTCTCTTCAAAATCCTTATGCGAATTATAAATTATTATAGGCACCCTTCTCTTCATTTTGTGATTGAAATCTTTCTCAATCCCTGCCATTGATGACTCTGCGACAAGAGAGGCGAATGAAGCAAGCTGATTGCCTCCTTTATAAAAGTAAATGTCAAACTTGTCCGACCTGTGCACTTTCCAGTTGTAAGAAGAATACTGCACTTTATTCTTTCCAAAATATGTGGTTTGAGAATATGCAGACAATGAAACACAGAGAATCAAGAAGAGAAGCAGTTTTTTCATATTAGTTTCCCCAAAAGGTATCCGAACATAACCCCGATTAGGAGGGCTGTGGTAAAGAGTTTAGATTTCTCAACCTCCATTTTGTATCCTTTTTTGAATGCAAAGAAGGTTACAATGTAGCCGATACCATTCAGCAGAATTATCACTGGTATTGAAATAACCTTTACAATCACAGGTCCTGCTACTGGAATGAGCGCTATTATAGCGAGAATTTCCGAGAATAATTGAGATACGATTCCGAAGAATATTACAATAATCGCAGTGACAGGTTTGTTTATTCCGAATCTGAATGAGATGTATATTAAAAGCAATGAAGAGAAAAAAATCAGAATCATGAGTTTGTGATCTTTGAAATAATCTATCAGCAATTTTCTTTTATTGACTTTTGAAAAATCAATCATCACATTGATATACTTGAAAACGCCGAAAAATCGCAGTGTCTCATAAACTGAATTTGAAATGCTTATAATCAGTTTTTTAATCAAAATTTAACTCCGACAGAGATTCTGAATGAATTGATTCCGAACCCTCCGTTGAATTCAACAGGTTTGAAAAACTCCGATGATTTGAAGTATGTGAATACTGCAGATGAAATATGATTGATTGCTATTCCGCTTATGGAGTAAAGCATAAACTCTCTGAATCTTCTTGAATTTGCCCTCATAGAAGAATAATTGTATCTATCTTCAGTCTCCTTAAAATTCCATGATAATGAATCCGGTATTGTTCTTGATTCCACATATTCAATTTGCTTTTTGATGTTGTTTGGATATACCTGCCTCGCCTTCGTATAGAGTGAGGCATTGTATTCATCCGAAGAGTTATATGATTCCATTTTTAAAAGTATGTCAGAAGGATATTCGGATATATCTTTTGTCAATGTATAAGAGCCGTAATCAATGGAATTATTAAGTTCATATTCGGATTTCAGGTAAAAAGACAGTGTGGCAGAGATGAGAAGAATCTCAGACCCGGCGAATATTTTCGCAGGAGCAGTCTCCTGGACCCTCACCAATCCCCATCCGGGAAGAAGAAGGGACTTTGATGTCTGCTTAATCTCCTCTGAAATTGTGAGACCCGAAACCATGAATGAAATAAGCAAGATGAAAACAAAAATAAATCTTTTCATTATTTCCTCACAGTGAAGTAAAACATTTTTACTCTCTTCTCAGTATCATTCTCCACCAAAAGCCTGAGAATATAAAAGCCCGGAGCAAGAGGTTCGACGCTCACAAACTCTTCATTTATTCCTGAATGGCATTTTTTACTCTCGGAAGAGTTTTTTAAAGTGCCTGCCTGATCAAATATTGTATATGAAAATTCTTCACCTGTATCTGTATTGAATCTCAAAGTAAAATAACTATAAGCAGGGTTGGGATAAATATATGTATTCTCATCCGGTATTATGAGATTGTCACCTTTCCGAATAACTGATCCGTGCGGATAGAGCCTGTTGTTCTTCTCATTGTAATGCTGGCTGGGCCAGACATACTCATTCAGCTTTGAATCAAGCTCATAAGCTATCAGTTGATAATCCGATACAGCGACTATGTCCACTAAAGAATCATTGTCAAGGTCGCATACAAGAGGTGTGGAATTGGAAACCTGCCCTGTTGATATGGGGAACCCGGGTATTGATTTTTCGGAGAATCCTGCAAGTATGGCATTGTCAGTGTGGACAAGAATGTCATTTCCCCCGTCATCATTCAAATCCACTGCAAGAGGAGTTGACTGAATATCTGAACTGTCATGTGCCAAAACAGGATAATTGTTTACTATGTTGCCATTATAATCAAGAAGAAAGAGTCTCCCGTAAAGAAGAATCGCTATTTCAAGTTCGCCGTTATTGTCAACATCAGTTACAATCGGAGAAGTATAGAACGGATAGTCAGGCAATTCCCTTCTGAATTCCGTCTCCCCTGTCTCTGAGGATACTGAAAAGACTACACCGTCTCCTCTGACAAATATTATCTCAATTACAGAGTCAGAGTCAATGTCGACAGCCATAGGAGATGAGGTGGTGTATTGCACATTCTCCGTGTTTGATGAGAATATCTGTTTAAGGTCAAATGAAAATCCTCTTACAACTCCGTCAAATGCAAGTGTTATTATCTTATCATCCATAATTATCGGTTGAGACCATGACGCGGCATTGAGGTAAACGGAATCTTTAAGTGATATGCTGTCATCAACATATTCTGCAATCCTTAAAAACATATCTTCACCTGTTATTAAAATCTCATCAAGAGAATCATTGTCAATATCCCCTAAAGTTGCGGAAGAGACGAATCCGTAATCGGAATGAAGAGGAGAACCGGGAATTTCCACAAAAATCCCTCTTGCGTTTAAGGTGTCGGTGCGCAAGACATGAACCTCTCCTGCGTATGATGTCACAACCATGTCTTTCGAACCCGCATCTCTTATTGAACCGAATGCAGGTGTGGAGTAGGATTCATTTGAAGCATTGAATGTACCTACAATTCCGCTCTCATTGAAAGCGCCTTTTCCGTCCTCTCCTATGGCATATATCTCTCCTGCCATTGTCTGGAAGAAAATAACATTATTTCCGCTTATCTTGATAATATTCGGCGAATTGACATCCGATGCTGTTTTCAAATCAAACGGGAATCCCTTCACTCTGTAATCATAAAGAACAGAGAATGACATGACAGTGTCAGAACGTGAGACATCATATATATAAACATGTGAGTTGCCTTTATTATTGGCTTTGGTATTTGGAGAGGTCTTTGGAGTAAACCTGTCATTGACTCCTCCCTCATAGAATAAATCCTGATAGGACCCGTAGAATGCCTTTTCTAAATCATAAACATCATAAAAATCAAGCTCGAAATCCTGCACCATATCACCCTCTTCCATGTCAATTCCAAAAATATCTCCGCCGTTTATCATATTGTATCCTGAATCAGCGAGTATTATTGATTCGTCAATATGATATATAGCTAACCCTCCGGAATCAATCGGACAAGGGAGTGACATGTCATAATCATCTACTTTCACAAGCACATTGTCTTTCCACAATCTAAATCCGTTTGAATCAAGGTTGCTTGACAGTGTCTCCGGATTCATATAGGCAAAACGATTCTCAATCAGATACCACTCATGTGAATTGATAGGTATTTTATAAACTTTAGTAGAGGAATCTTCATTTGCCCCGAGATATTTTATTTTCAAACGGGTTGTATCATTATCAATAATTTTTGTCTGATTGAAATATATCCAATTTGAATATTCAGAATTAGGATTCGCATTGAACCGCGCCTGTCCGTTGTACGTACCCTGATGCGGAGGCACAAGTCCGTTCAGGTTCCAATTTCCTGTTCCCTGAAGAGCCCATCCGCCCATACCCATTCTTCTTCCGGATGTGTCATACAAATCATATATTCCCAATTGATGCGCAAATTCATGCGCGAGTCCGCCCTGAATAAATGCTGTTCCTCCGTCCTGATTCCCGGTCTCCGAATAAATTATTCCATCATTAAAGGATTTCCCGCCCACAGTTATAGGCTGACCGAAGACATAGTCGGCTCCCTGCACATAAACAGCAGGCAGATCAAACGGAGAGTCATAAAGATAGTCTGTCTGCCACATGCTTCCTGCGTGGAAGATTATCACAGCATCATACTTCGTAAAATCAATGCCTCCCTCCATCTCAGCTTCAAATAATGCATCTCTTAACAAAGAGAAGAGTCCAAGAACCTGATTTATTGTATCTCCGTAATAAGGAATTTCATGTTTTACCGTGTAACATTTTGTAAGCCCTTTCGGCTGAATGTCGAAATCTACAAAGAGTCTATTATGCGAATCATCCAAATAATAGTTTTGCAGAGCCTCCATCTGGCGTAAGAAATAGATTGAATCGTGAGGCGGCTGAAAATAAAGATTTCTTGTTGTGTCAATAATGGTATCGTTATTCTCAATTGTCGTATCTATTTCATACTCCGAGTCCAATGATCCTCTCAGGTCCATCTTTCCGTTTCCCGTGGTGAGATGAGTTGTGTCCTCAAGAAACTCGACTTTCAGAACAAGAACATTTATAGTGTCAGCCCCCGCCTTCTTCTCAAAATCAATAATGCTTCTCTTGGACGGGGTTGATACGAACTGGGAATATATTGGATTCTTCTGCCTTAAAAGATATTCTCTCTTATATGCATTAAATAGAAAATCATAATTCACGGTTATATTTTTCGGCTCAATAGAGAATAAAATAACTGCAAAGAGTAACAAAGCGATTAACGCTGTTTTTTTCAAAAAACCTCCATTTTTATATTATATAATATAATAGATATAAGAATTTTTTCAAGGGATATCTCTCCGATTGCAATAGTTTTGCTTTGACAAAATCAATTTATTGAGTAAAATAGTAGAAGTTTACTTAAAGGAGAATTATGGATAAATTAATATTATTATTCACAGTGCTGTCAGACAAAATCCGTATAAGAATAGTCAAACTTCTTATAAAGAAGATGTGCACTTCATTTGAGCTTGCAGAAATATTCCAGACAACCGATGATGAGATGAAGGCGCATTTGAATGAGCTTCGTCACTCAGGCTTAATATCTGAAGTGACAGACGGAGAATTCGTAACTTACTTTGTTAAAGGGTCAGGAGCGATTTTTGACAAATACACACAAGATGTTCTTAACATAATCTCAAAAAATTTCAATTCCGATGAAGTAGTCTTGAATGATTACACTAAATCCAGAACAATGAACAGAGACGAAGTCGCCAAGAAAAGAGGAATAAGCTGATGCGCGGAAAGATATCAATTGCAGGTGTAGAACTGAGAGAAATTCTCACAGAAGAAAATGCGCGCGAAATACTCCGCGAAATATTCCACAATGTCCATCCATTTGAAATATTTTCGCTGATAGAGGGCCTTGAAGACGAGGAGATTGCAAAAGTGATTATGAAGCTCGGATTCCCATTAGGAGCCGAGGTTTTTGAATATTTTGAAGATGAGGACAGAGAGGAGATTTTCAAATCAATGACAAGAGACCAGATGGTCAAACTCATTGAGGAAATGTCTGCCGACGAGAGGGTTGACCTTTTAAAATCCCTTGATGTCAAACTTGTTGATTCTCTGATGCCGTATATTGCTCAAGCGGAGAGAAATGACATAAAGCGCCTTCTTGACTATAAAGAATCAACTGCCGGCGCTATAATGACCACAGAGTATGCGGCTCTCAACATGAATATGACGGTTCAGGAGGGTTTGATTCATTTAAAGCATGTTGCTCCGGAGAGAGAGACAATATTTTCAGTTTATATTGTTGATGAAGAGAGGCATCTTGTGGGCGGAGTGAATCTTGATAAGCTGATTCTTTCAAAGGACACTCAACTCATCAAAGAGATAATGAACCGAGAAATTATAAGCGTAAAAATTGACGATGATCAGGAGATTGTCTCCAAAGTTATGGCTGATTATGACCTATTGGTTGTTCCGGTTATTGATTCAGGCAATAAAATTGTCGGAATCATCACAATTGACGATATAGTCGACGTTGTAAACGAAGAGGCAACAGAGGACTTTTTAAGACACGGATCTGTTCAGGGAGATATTGATTATCTCTCATCAAACCCGTTTCTTCTTGCAAAACAAAGAATAATATGGCTTCTTCTTTTGGTGCTTGTAGGTTTCATTTCAGGATTCATAATGCAGTTAAAGCATGAAGTTCTTGAAAGCGTAATAGCTCTTGCGTTCTTTCTTCCGCTTCTCTCCGGCTCGGCAGGAAATGCAGGAACACAATCATCCACTGTTATAATAAGAGGTCTTGCAACCGGAGAGCTTGAACTCAAAGATGTGTGGAGAATCATGCTTAAAGAGATGGCAACAGGATTGATAATCGGTTTGGCTCTAGGGCTTGCAAGCGGACTTCGAGCCATAATTTCAGATACTCATCATGATATCAGACTTGCTCTGACTGTCGGAATATCAATGCTGTTTGTTGTAACTCTTGCTACGATTCTCGGCGCTTTGTTCCCAGTCTTCTTTAAAAAGCTCAAGCTTGATCCTGCGCTTATGTCAGCCCCATTCATTGCCTCCATCATTGATATCTTTTCGATATTCATATATCTCTCTCTCGCTGAAATGATATTCAGATAGAGGGAAGGTGCATGTTTTTCATATTTTTTCATAAAAATTTCCCAAAGCATCTGCCTTAACATTAAATTCATCCTTTTTTTATTAGGATAATATTTTAACATCTCTCTATTGTATTTATCGGTTTAATTGTATCCGTTCCGAGAAGTGTTGACAGTAAGTGATTGCCGAATAGTGTAGCGTCGGCTCACACAC
>DCUY01000052.1 GCA_002327905.1 Caldifarciminota bacterium UBA2202
GGGGATGATGTGCGAATGAGCGCCGAGCTTCCTGCTATGAGTTTATTAAATTTTGTATCATAAAAAAAGGCGGGTGAGTGCCCGCCTTTTCATTACATTATTACTTTTTTTATTTTTACTTGAGTCTAAGAGGCATAATAATATAAACAGCTTCCTGGTCCACTTTGCTTATTTCGTTTTCAATAATGACTGCGAACATTTCGCCTTTAAATTTAAATTTGACATTTTCGGTCTCTATTCTCTTTAATATTTCAAGAAGATAATTATTATTAAAACCAATAACAAGCTTCTCTTTATCTTCATAATCAACATCCATATATTCTGTCCCTTCTCCTGTCTGATTCTGATAGGCATTGATTGTGAGTTTTCCACGTTCAATTTCAAATTTTACAAGTCTTGTATTTGGATTTGTAAAAACATTGACAATATTAAGCGAGTTTATAAGATCATCTTTTTTTACAATGCATATCTTATTGTTATCCGTAGGAATAACCCTTTTATAATCAGGGAATGTACCTTCAATCAATTTTGCCCACACTTCAATATTTTTAACTTTGAACATTATCCTCTTTTCGTCAAATCCCATACTGAATTCATCAACCTCATCTATAAGATCTCTTAATATAGTCAATACCTTGGGAGGCACAATAACAGTATTTGATATTGGTTTCTCAAATATATCTTTTATTGAATATAATGCGAGTCTGTGTCCGTCTGTTCCCACAAATGCAAGATTTTTTCCTGCTCCTTCAAGAAGAACTCCTGTTATAGCAACTTTAACAGCATCTCTTGACACTGCAAAGACTGAATTGTCAACTGCTGATTTTATAGGAAGGGAATCAACATTGAACATTTTATTTTTTTCTATCCTTGATATCTCAACATAATCGTCTTTTTTAATAACAGGCATTTTATATACGCCTGATTTTGACTTTATAGATACCTCATCATTTGCAAGTGAAATATTAAGTTCACCCTCCGGCAGTTTTCTTACAAGCTCAACTATTGTCTTTGCATTAATTACAATCACTCCGTCTTCAGCTACAGATGCAGGCATTTCAGAATGCATTGTTATTTCAAAATCAGTTGAAGAGAATAATAAAACATCTTTTTTTGCTTCAATCATTATGTTTGAAATTATTGTAACAACTGGTTTTGCAGGAACAATGCTTGAGATTGTATTAAGATTCTTTAAGAACTCTTGTTTATCAACGCGGATTTTCATTATTCCTCCTTTATAGTATTAGTTTAAACTTATTACTTCTATTATTAGTTGTCGATATGTTCATAACAGAAGTAAATTATATCAAAATTACAAGTTAAAATCAACACACTTATTCACAATAATCTTTATTTTTGAACAGTTGTGGAAAAGATGAAGATGTGGATAAGTTATTCACAGCTAATCAATATTTAATAAACTAATAATACTGTCCAGATCTTCTTTTATCCTGCTATCTTTCTGATTTAGCATAGTTTCTATCTTTTTAACAGCGTGGATAACTGTTGAATGGTCCTTCTTTCCTAAATATTCAGCAATCTCTTTTAGGGATAGTTTTGTGAATTTCTTCATGAGATATGCAGAGACTTGTCTCGGAATAACCATTGATGCAGTGCGTCTCTTTCCTGTAATCTGCGACTCAGGAATTTTATAATATTCGGAAACAGTCTTTAAAATATCAGGCGCCATTATTTTTCTATTGAAAGAAATTGAATTATGATTCGGTTTTACTATACCAGACACGACATCGCGCACGAGATTGATATCTATATTCTGCTTAAGAAGAGAGGAGTGGGCGAGTGTAGTGATAATCGCTCCTATTAAAAGCCTCACATTGTTTTTTATATTATTCGCCATATAAATAAGACAATCATCGCCTATTTGTATGTTATCCGTCTCAACTTTTTTTCTTAAAATTGCGAGACGCGTTTCAAAATCGGGGGATTGGATATCTACAACAAGCCCTGATTGAAAGCGGGTTACAAGGCGCTGTTCGAGAAATGGGATTTCATTTGGGAGTCTGTCCGATGTAAAAACAATTTGACTGCCGTTCTCATAAAGAGCATTGAATGTGTGGAATATCTCTTCCTGAGTGCCCTCTTTCTTATTAAGAAAATGTATGTCATCTATTAAAAGAACATCCATCTCTCTGTACTTGTTTCTGAACTCCAATATTTTCTTCTCTTGTATAGCAAGAACGTATTCATTTAAAAATCTCTCCGTTGACAGATAGTAAACATGTTTTTGCGGGTCATTTTGTTTTATCTGGTTTCCAATAGCATTTAACAGGTGCGTCTTTCCCAAGCCGCTTGAACCGTAGATAAAAAGAGGATTATATTGCTCCCCGGGAGTTTTTGTCAAAGAGAGCGAAGCGGCATAGGCGAGTTCATTTGATTTACCCACAACAAATTCTTCAAATGTGTATTTGGTGTTCAATGACGAATTGTCGATTATCCCGATGTCATTGTTCTTAAAAGGATTGAGCTCTTTGGGAATTTCATGAATATTTTTCTCCGCGACAATTCTTATTTGAAGGTCTCTATCCATTATCGCTCTGATTCCGTCCACCAATTCCTGAAAGAGGTCATCCTCAATTATATCTTTCGCCACGTTTGTCGGAACAACGAGAGTAATGCTCCTCTCGTCTATCTCTCTTATGCGCAGGGAAGACAACCACCTGGTATAATCTGCAGGTGTTACTTTCTCTGAAAGAATTTTGTGCAATTGATCGTTTAAGGTTTTCATTATTCCGATTTTTAAAAATAACTTAAGGGATGTTTATTCTAATCAAAATTATTTCATTGTCAAGAACCTTTCAATAGAATCTGAAATCATAGAAATCGAATCATCGAAAAACTTTCTATTATGAAGGTCAATTTCTGCAGACAAACCCACATTATAAACAGTCTCTCTGCCTGTAAGGCGTAAAATCGATTTGTATTTTTCCAAGAATCCCGAAGGATTGTTTTTATATAAAGAGTAAAGCCCCTTTGCAAAAAGAAGGCCGAATGCATATGGGAAATTATAAAAATTGCTGTTTGGATAATAATAGTGCGGCTTATTTATCCACATATACGGATGGAAATAATTTTCATCGAGACAGTCTCCATAAGCCTCTATCTGAGCCTTCACCATCAATTCATTCAACCTCTCGGGAGAAAGAATGGAATTATTTCTTTCTTCAAAAAGATATGTTTCAAATAGATATCTTGAATAAATATCCACAATAACCGTAGCGGCGCCGGAGATGTCATTCTCAAGAATTGTAAATAAATTATCCCCGGATAAGTTTTTCAACGAATAATCCATAACAACAGTCTCTGAAAAGATAGAAGCAGTCTCAGCCAAAGGCATTGTGTAATCCGAATTTAAAATCGATTCATCTTTTAAAACTCTTCCGTGATAAGCATGTCCGAGCTCATGTGCGAGAGTGATCATATTATCAAAAGAACCGTTGAAATTCGCAAGAATTCTCGATTCTCCGATTGCATGAATAGTACTGCAAAATGCCCCGCCTCTCTTTCCTTTGCGTGGCTCCACATCGAGCCAACAATTATCAAATGCGGATTTCATAAAATTTGAAATTTCTTCGGAGAATGCCAACTCCGCCTTTACTATATAGTCAGCGGCCTCTTCGTATGTAAAAGAAATGTCAACTTCTCCGACAGGAGCGGCAATATCATAATATGGAATTTTATCTTTTCCTCTGATAATTTGAGCTTTTCTCTTATAATATTTTCTAAACATCGGCAGAGAGCTCCTCATGGAATCAAGAAGAGAGTTTAAGGTTTCTATGTCCATCCTGTTGTCTTCAAGAGTCATTTCAAGCGGAGATGTGAACCCGCGCCTTTTTGACAGGGTTATAACCTCGCCTTTAATGGCATTAAGACAGGCGGATGACGGTATTTCTACTGTTTTATATGAATCTATCTCAGCATGATAGATCTTCTCTCTCTTGTCTTTATCTTTGTCGAAATACATATTTCTTGCCTGAGAAAGAGACAATTCTTCATTCTTTCCGTTATAATTGAAGAAAACGGAAAGATTGCTTGTTAGCTGATTCTGCAAAGAAGAAAAGGCGGAAGAACCTGTGCGCTGGAGAGAGGAAATAATATCCTCTGTTTCAGGGGAGAGAAGGTGTTTTGCGCTGTCGCGCATCTCTTTAAGATAAAACAAGTGGGATTTTATAAGAGCACTCTTTTCCGAAAGAGAATCCAAATCATTGATTTTTTCACACCATTTTCTGAATTTTGTGAAAGGAGCAACTGTTTCGTTTGATTTTTTTCTGAAAATATCCATAAAGTTTATAGCATCTTTATTTGATGTGTCAACGGCTAAAGAGAGGGAACAAAAGGACATGAGTCTGTATAGTCTGTTGGAAAGAGTGTTTGAAAGAACCAAATATTCTTCAATAGTATCTATCGGATTGAAGGAAAAATTCTTTTCTCCGAAAGTTTTTAAATCAAGAATCTCTTTGTCCAGATTGGAAATGTCCCGTAAAAAATCATCCGAATGAAACGATTTGTAAATAGAATTCAAATTCCAATGTTTATCCATTAAATCTCCTTTAAGGGAATTATTTTATCAAAAAGAGAGAGAAAAGCAAGAAGTAATAAGAAGGTTTTATTTATTTTTGTCTTTTATTGACAATATTTAAAAATAGATATATAATACAATACTATGTCTAAAAACATTGAATATATTACACAATATTATTCTCCGGAGACCGATGCTTTGAGCGAAAGAGCCGGATTTCTTTCAAAAAACAAAGTAAAAGAAAGCAAAAAGGCTATCACCGGAGCCCTTGAGGATGAACCTTCTTACAATTCAGGGCATGTAAACAAAAGTGCTCTTTCAAAAAAAGAGATAAGATGTTTCAAAAACTAACGGAGTAAAAATGATTCTCTATGCCATAATTATTTGTTTTTCTTTGGTCTTCTCCCTTTTTCTTGTATCTCGCACCAAAGCAATGTGCATTGTTTACGGATTTCACGATATTCCTGAAGAGAGAAAGGTTCACACTCAAAAGGTGCCGACAATGGGTGGGCTTGCAATTTTTATTGCGGTATGGTGCACTGTTCTTTTGGTTGATGTTTCCGGTATTGTCATTCTTGAGAATATAGTGTATAAAATACTTGCGGTAAGTCTCGGATTTTTTCTTGTAGGAATTGTAGATGATGTAAAAGGAATTTCAGCCAAGACAAAATTTCTGGTTCAATTGATATCCGGAGCGGTATTTTTTTCATGGAACAGAAACAATCTTCCTGTAATTTATAATAATATTATTATAACAAATCTAATGCTCACCGTTGCGGCGATGTTTCTTTTTGCAGTTATAATAAATAGCATGAATTTTATAGACGGGCTTGACGGTTTATGCGGAGGAGTATCGTTGATATTTTCAATAGTTTTGGCATTCTACGCTGTTTTAACCGGCAAAACATATCTTGTTTTTATCATGCTCTCTCTTATCGGGTCTCTAATCGGGTTTCTTGTATTTAATTTTTATCCGGCAAAAATATTTATGGGTGATACCGGCAGTTTGTTTCTCGGCAGTATGTTTTCTATGGTGATAATGCTTTTGTCTTATCACATGATTGAATCATGGTATGCCTATATTGCATTATTCACATATCCAATAATGGATTTGGTTCTTGCTGTATTGAGAAGAACTATCGCAAAAAAACCACTTTTTGCTCCTGATAAAAATCACATACATCACATACTGATGGGATCTCGCACAAACCAGAGCGCTGTTGTCATTTTTATTTACTTAATAAATATAGTTTTTGCCGCATTTTCAATTTTGATGTATCTCTTCCCAAGCATTATAGTTTTTGTTTCTTATGCCGTTTTTCTAATAGCAATTTTCTGGTATTCTCTATATAAAATGCTTAAAAACTACAGGAGTAAAGATAATGCTTTTGGGAAATAAAAGAGAACAAACAAGAATATCTCTTGTTCTTCTTGATTTGTTAATGACAATTTTTGCTTTTGCAACATCTCTTTTTATAAGAATGATTTTGGTTATAGACAATAACAGTTTTCGTATGAACTTTGAGTATTATATCTTATTATTTTTTCTTATTCTTCTCACATGGACAATTCTGCTTTCGAGCAAACGTGATGTACAAATTCTACCGAATAAATCTTTTAAGGAAATTGTTTATGATGTGACAACAGTTGTATTTATAGGGACCATTTTTATTCTTTCAATAACATTTTTAGTAAAAGGATTCATAATATCAAGATTGTTTGTGATTATTTTTTCTCTTACCAATATTTTATTTTTGGTTCTTGAAAGAAAAATGTATCAATACTATAAAATCACAAAATATAATAAAAATGAAGGTCTCAGCGATATTGTAATTATCGGAAGGAATCAAGCTTTCAAGCAGATATCACAGCTTATAAAATCTCACAGAGATTGGGGTGTCAATCTTGTTGCAGAATATGAAATTGATACTTTCAATGATGATAAAGCACGAAAAATCAAGTCTATGCCTATAGATATTATTATTTTTGCAGGAAGTAAAAAAGACAATGAGATAATCGAAAAATATCTTAATTTATTCACAGAATCGGGAATTAAAACAATGGTGAATATAGACGGTATGTTTAATTTGAATAAAAATAATTTTATATCAACACAATCAATTTTCGGCTTCGATTTTCTCGAATTTTCCAGCAACAAAAACGAACCTCTTTTAATGTATCTGAAATATTTCTTTGATAAAGTTTCAGCCGTTATCTTGATGATTCTGTTTTCTCCGGGATATATACTGGTCTCTATTCTAATTCTTCTTTTTATGGGGAGGCCAATATTCTTCCTTCAGGAAAGGGTCGGACTAAACGGAAAAATATTCAAAATGTACAAATTCCGCACCATGGTCAAGGGAGCAGAAGAGATGACAGAAAAACTTACAGAGAAGAATGAGATGACAGGTCCTGTATTTAAGATTATGGTTGATCCGAGAATTACTGCTCTTGGAAGATTGCTCCGGAAATACAGCATTGATGAAACGCCCCAGTTTTTCAATATTTTAAAGGGGGAAATGTCATTTGTAGGTCCGAGACCGCCCCTTCTTAAAGAGGTGAAAGATTATGAATTCTGGCATAGAAGGCGTCTTTCAATGAGGCCCGGACTGACATGCTTGTGGCAGATATCAGGAAGAAATGAAATAGATTTTACAGACTGGATGTATAAAGATATGGAGTATATAGATAAATGGTCATTAGTTTACGATCTGGCCATATTATTAAGAACCATACCGATCGTATTAAAGGGAAAAGGAATTTAATGAGAAGAATCTTCACTCTGATTCTGCTGACATTCATAGGAATACAGGTGTTATCTACAGAAATGATTTTTAAAGATAATGACAGTTATCCTGATATTGAATTTTTGCACAATACGGGTGTTTTGGATATTGATCTGAACAATCTTCCATTGACATCAGATGCTCTGCTTAGTGCAATCGACAATGCGGTTTTAGTTAATCAGAAGGGGAAAATATCAATTTCTACAGTTGAAGAGACAATCTTAAATAAGTTAATTAGACGATTTAACGGAGATAATTTTATTTTGCGGGAGAAGGCGTCTATATATAAAAATGTCTCTATTAACAGTGAAAAGGATACAGTGCCTTTTCATTTTTTGAATATAGTATATTTTTCAAAAAGCGTTTCTCATGGAATTATAGCTTTTGACATTAAAACAATATATCCATACAAAAATACAGACTCAACTCTTTACAGGATGGATGAATGGAATAGCACGGGAAGCGACAATAACAACACCTTTATAGGATATTATAATAGAGCGGGATTTATTCTTTTTGGAAGAATTCTTCCTGCGTGGGGGCAGGGAATTGCAGATAATATTTTTCTGTCAAACAAAATACTTCCAATGGATGGGATTCTTGCAGATTTTAAAAGCGGAAAATTTTCTCTGTCTTTCTATTTGGTTAATAAAAATGAATACCATTTTTCAAATAAGAACAGTACTGGAAATGTTTATTTATCAGCGCATAAAATTTCGGCAGACCTTCCTTTTAAGACATATTTTGCCCTTAAAGAGATGATTATTTACAAATCAAATTTGCCCCAGCTGTATTATTTGAATCCAGTGATGACCTACTACATTGCTCAATATAATTCGCATTCAGACGATAATGTCTTTTGGAGTCTTGAACTGACAAACAGAAAAATAAAAGGATTATTATTATCAGGGGAACTGTTTATAGATGATTTCCAGTATGAAAAAGAAGATTATTACATTCCTAATAAAATAGGATTTCTGACCTCAGTCGCATACTCTCCGGATATGATAGACAACATTGTTTTGTATGGAGAATATTGCAGGATGAACACATATACAAATACACATGAGTATCCACAGCTTGCATATATGTATTATAAGGTTCCAATGTCATATATGAGCGGGACGGATATGGATAACATTTTATTTGGAATAACATACAGACCTTTGAATTTTCTTTCTGTAAGGTGGAATGTTTCCCACCTTAGAAGAGGAGAAGGTGTTTTAACAAATTCGTGGGAAACCGAAAGACCTGAGGTTTCTCCGGATTTTCCGTCCGGAAATATCACCCAAACACTATCCACCGCATTGTCTCTTGAAGCCGACCCGTTTAAATGGCTGAAAATAAATCTCAATGCTGAGGGACGGCGGAAAAGAGAAAATAAAGAATTGATTTTAACAGGATATTTAACGGTGACATTATGAAGATGCTTGTAACCGGAGGAGCCGGATTTATCGGTTCTCATGTGTGCGACAGACTGCTTCGGGCGGGACATGAGGTTGTGATTATGGACAATCTTACAACAGGAAGCATGGATAATGTAAATAAAAAAGCCAAGTTTATAAAAGGCGATATTTCAAAAAAAGATGATATTGAGAATCTCTTCTCAAATGAAAAAATAGATATGGTTTTTCATCTTGCGGCTCAGATAGATGTCAGAATATCCACAGAAGAACCGGAAAGAGACGCTGAGGTGAATATTGTCGGAACAATAAATCTTTTAAATGCAGTGAAAAAATACAAATTAAAAAAGATAATTTTTTCTTCAACAGGAGGCGCGCTCTACGGAGAGGTTGACAATCCTGCCGGAGAAGAATATGAAAAGAATCCCAAGGCTCCGTACGGAATTTCCAAATTAAGCGCGGAGATGTACATAAAATTCTTCTCTGATAATTTCAATATAAATTATACAATACTCAGATATGCGAATGTATACGGACCAAGGCAATCCGTGAAGGGAGAAGCAGGAGTTGTGGCGATTTTTGCAAAAAACATGCTTACAAATAAAGAGAGCATCCTCTACGGATTTGGAAAAATGAACAGAGATTATGTGTTTGTAAAAGATGTTTCTGAAGCAAACTTTCTCTCTATAGAAAAGGGAGACAGAGAGACATACAATGTGGGCACAGGTATAAAGACTAATGTAGCAGAAGTATTCAATATGCTTAAAAAACATTTTTCGGATTATGACAAAGAACCCATTCTCAGAGAAAAAAGAGCAGGAGAAATCACGGAAAGTGTGATATCACCCGAGAAAATTATAAGAGACTATAATATTGAATTTACTTCTTTTGAAAAAGGAATCAAGGAGACGGCAGAGTTTTTCATGGAGAAAAAATGAAAGTGAATAAATATTTTGTTCATCAATCATCTTATGTTGACAAAGGAGCGAAAATCGGAGAAGGGACGAAAATATGGCATTTTTCACATATTATGCAGGGTGCGGTAATCGGAAAAAATTGTATTATCGGACAATCCGTGACTGTTGAGAACAGAGCTGTTGTGGGAGACCGGGTCAAAATTCAAAACAATGTATCCGTTTACGGTCTTGTTACTGTTGAGGATGATGTGTTTTTAGGTCCAAGCATGGTTTTTACGAATGACCTTAATCCGCGGGCGCCTTATCCTAAGCACGGCGAATGGGTTCCCACTCTTGTAAAAAAAGGCGCATCCATAGGTGCAAATGCCACGATTGTGTGCGGAATAACAATAGGAAAATGGGCTTTTATAGGAGCCGGAGCTGTTGTGACAAAAAATGTTCCCGACTATTTCATTGCTGTCGGCAATCCGGCAAAAATCGTCGGATATATGTGCGAATGCGGATACAAAATGAGAAATATTAAACACCCTGTTGAGAGCAAAACAGAATACAAATGCCAAAAGTGCGGCAGAATATATGAAATATCATTATCGGGAGTAAAAGAAAAATGAAGGTTAAAATGCTTGATTTGACCAGAGAGTATTCACTGTACAGAGATGAATATATTGAAGCGGTAAATAAAATATTTGATGCGGGGTCATTCATTTTGGGTTCTCCGGTTGAAGAATTTGAAAAAAATCTTGCGAAAAAACTCAATTCAAAGCACGCAGTAGGAGTAGCAAACGGAACAGATGCTCTTCTGATATCTCTTATAGCCGCCGGAATTAATGAGGGTGATGAAGTAATAACAACCCCATTCACTTTCTTTGCTACAGGAGAGGCAATAGTTCAATCAAAGGCGAAGCCTGTTTTTGTTGACATAGACAGGAGAACCTTCAACATTGATGCGGATAAAATTGAATCTGCAATCACGAAAAAAACAAAAGCAATTCTTCCGGTTCATCTGTACGGCAATCCCGCGGATATGAAAAAAATAAGCACAATAGCAGAAAAATACGGACTCATTGTTATAGAGGATTGTGCTCAATCGGTTGGAGCGGAATTTGAAGGAAAGAAAACAGGAACATTCGGAAAGGCCGGAACAATAAGCTTCTTTCCCACAAAGAATTTAGGAACAGCGGGAGACGGAGGAGCCATAATAACAGATGATGACGAAATAAACAGAATAGCCCGTTCATTAAGAATTCACGGAGCAGTAAAAAAATATATACACGCTTCAATAGGCTTCAATTCAAGACTTGATTCAATTCATGCGGCTCTTTTGGATATTAAATTGAAGAGGCTTGAAGAGAAGAACGGCAGAAGAATCTCTTTAGCCGCAAATTACAATAAAAATCTGACTGATAAAGTCGGCAAACCCATCTCACAACCCGGCGGAGTACATATTTATCATCAATACACAATAACTGCGAATGACAGAGATTCTTTGATAAAACATCTTTCGGATAATATGATAGAGACAGTTGTTTATTATCCTCTTCCTCTTCACAAACAAGAGGCATTAAAACCCTTCATTGATGAGGCGAGGCTTCCTGTCTCCGAAGAAATAGCCTTAAAGGTTCTCTCTCTTCCGATTTATCCGGAATTAAAGGAAGAGGAGCAGAATTTTGTAATAAAAACGATAAATTCATTCTATGATTGATTTTGAAAGTATACCTGATAAAACAGGCATTTATATTTTCAGAGACAAAGACAATAAAATAATATATATCGGCAAGGCAAATTCCATAAAGCAGAGGGTTAAACAATATTTTATCGGTAATCAGGACACCCGACCGCAGATTGAATTTATAAGAAGAGAGACTGAAACCATTGATTTCAGTATTACGGATTCCGAATCACAGGCTCTGCTTCTTGAATACAATCTGATAAAAAAACACAAGCCGAAATACAATGTAAAACTAAAGGACTCAAGCAAATATCCGTATATAATGATTTCAAATGAAGATTATCCGTATTTGTCCACAGCTTATGACATTGACGGAAAGGGGATATTTTTCGGTCCGTTTACTTCGGGATTGTATGTTAAGACCCTCGTTGAGAGTCTTAACCGCATATACAGATTAAGGTCTTGTAAAAAGATTCTTCCAAAAAAAACATGTATTGAGTATCAGATGTTAAAATGCGCCGGAGTCTGCGCGGTTGAAGAGGAACAGCGCGTCTATAAAGAAAAAATTCAAAAAATTAAAAACATTCTGAACGGAGGAACAAGAGGAATTCTTGCCGCAATGTCCGATGAGATGAACACCTCCGCAAAGAATGAGGATTTTGAAAGGGCAGTCGTTATAAGAGATACCATTTCATTTGTCAGAAAAGAGATGCGCAAAGGAAAAAAGACGGGAATAAAGGACAAGAACAAGGATGTATTTTCTTTTGTCAGAGAGAAAAATTCCGGGGCATTCTCAATTCTGAAACTTAGAAACGGAACCATTCATGAAATATTTACAAAAAGATTCTCGGCGAATGTCATTATTGATGATCAAACAGTGATTGGAGAAATATTATCAGAATATTATGTCACAACAACGGATTTTGATTTTGATGTTTTGGTTATAAATACAAGTGATGAAGATTTTATAAAAAAAGAGATTTTTCAAAACAAAAAAATAACAGTTAAAAGAGTTCAGGAAAAAACCTCCGATTATCAGCTTTATGAAACTGCGTATGAAAACGCCTGCACCGCCCTCTATTTTTCGCTTAACAGAAAATTTATTGCAAAATCCGTGCTTCAACTGCAGAAAGACCTTCTTCTTGAAAAGATTCCTGAGAATATTCTTGGTCTTGACATATCACATGTAAACGGAGAGTGGACATCAGGAGCTGTCGTGTCATTTAAAAACGGAAAACCGATGAAGAGCATGTACAGATACTATAATCTTGAAAAAATTGGGAATAATGATTATCTTGCCCTGAGCACAATCCTAAAAAGATACCTTGAAAAATATCAGGCGGATATGATTATAATAGACGGAGGTTTGGGGCAGTTGTCATCATGCATGAAAATTGTCAAAGAATTAAATAAGGAAATTGCGGTCTTTGCTCTTGCGAAAAGGTTTGACATTCTTTATGACAGCCGAGGAAATGAAATAATGCTGAACGGTAGAACCTCCGGAGCGGCTTTGATAAAAGCGGTGAGGGATGAATCCCACAGGTTTGCAAACAAACTCAGAAAAATTAAAATGGAGAAGATAAAAACAAATGGAAGAAAAAGCAAAAACATCGCTGAAGATTGAAAATCTCACTAAAAATTACAACAAGACTACTGCAGTAAAAAATCTCAGCTTATCGCTTGAAGGAAAAGATATATTTGGGTTTATAGGCCCAAACGGAGCGGGGAAGACAACTACGATAAAATGCATAGCAGGACTGCTTAGTCATCAGAGCGGCGTAATTTCAATAAACGGCAAAGACTCAAAATTATTCGGCGATTTAAGCAAAAAAAGAATCGGATATGTGCCTGACACTCCGTTCTTATACGACAAACTTACAGGACGGGAGTTTTTGTACTTTGTGGGCAGAATTTACGGAATGAAAGAGGCGGATATAGAAAAAGAAATAGAGTTTTATTCAAAACAAATGGAGTTTTCAGATTACATGGATTCAAGAACAGAGGAGTATTCCCATGGAATGAAGCAGAGAATAGTTATTGCTTCCGCATTCATTCACAATCCCGACATACTCCTTGTTGACGAACCGATGGTGGGTCTTGACCCAAAATCAAGCAGAATTGTAAAAGATCTCTTTAAAGAAGGGGCAAAAGAAAACAGGATTCTCTTCATTTCAACGCACACACTCTCTCTTGCAGAAGAGCTGTGCACAAAGATAGGAATAATGGATAAAGGGTCTTTGGTCTATTTTGGATCAATAAGCGAATTGAAGGATAAAATTAAAAAAGAGAATCTTGAAGATATATTTCTTGAAATAACAAGTAAAAATGAATGAAATATTAAAAATCAGGTTAAAGACAATTGCAAGAGGCATAATGATAACGGATTTCAAATCTCTTATTAAAATGCTATCCTTTATTTTTGTAGTATCGGTCTTTTTGTATTTTAATTATTTTATATTTTATAAAATTTTTGTCTTCCTTCTCCGCACTGAGGAGGGAATCGGATACAGCATAGCGCAACGTCTTACTTCAATCATGTTCTCGATATTTTTTCTAATGCTCTTTATGTCAAGCATTATCACTTCAATAACAACTTTTTTCCGCACACCGGAGCTTGAGTTTCTGTTTACAACACCTATAAAAACGGAAAAAATATTTTTTATCAAATTGTTAGAAAACGGAATATTTGCATCTTGGGCTACAATGATACTCTCTATCCCTCTCATGTTCGCAATAGGAAATGCTTTTGAATTTGGCGGTTTTTTTATTTTTAAGGCGATAATTTTATTTATTTCCATGGTATTTATAGCGGTCTCTTTCGGCTTGGCTATAGTCTTCTTTTTCTCCGAGTTTTTCAGAAAGCATTCGCTCGGAACAATAATTATAGTGATTGCTATAGCTTTACTCTCTGTTCTTGCTGTGGTCTTTTTTATGAAATCTCCCGATTTATTCAATCTGCCGAGAAATGCGAATCTTTACAATGTAGAAAAGTACATAGCATCTCTTGAAGTTGAACAGTTTAAATATCTGCCGTCAGGGATAATTATAAATATGATTTTTGATAAATCACAGCAGAATTCAAATATAACAAACATTCTTCTTCTTTTTGCATATATAATTTCGTCGATTTTTCTTACGATCATATCTATGAATCTTTACAAAAACAAATACATTTCTTATGAAAAAACCATATTGAAAAGTTCAATACACGCAAACAGAATGAACTACCCGACATTCTTTAAAAACAGCAGAATAGCATTGCTGATGCAGAAGGATATGCTTGCCTTTCTCCGAGATCCGTCGCAATGGGGGCAGTCCGCGACCTTTCTTCTTCTTCTTGTTTTTTACGGAATCAGCGTGGTGAGAAGCCCTATATACTTTAAATCTCCATTTTACACATATATTCTTGCATTTGCCAATTTAGGATTTTCGACATACATAATGGCGACCCTTTCGGTCAGATTTATATTTCCGCTCATATCTCTTGAGGGCAGAACATTTTCTCTTATAAGAAGTAGCATCAATGTAAGGGATTATTTCAATGCTAAAATCGTCTTCAATTTTTTAATGATAAGCGTTCTCGGTCAGGTTTTGGTGATTGGGACAAATGCTTTTTTGAATATAGACAATGTTGTTGTTATTGTATCTGTGGCTGTCACCTTTATCATATCCTTCGGAATAACAATAATAAATACGGGAATAGGCGCGATTCTTGCGGATTTTACAGAGACGAATCCTTCTAAAATAGCAAGCGGCTTCGGCGGAATAGTCTCTGCAATAACATCATTGGCTTATATAGGAATCTGTCTTGGAATCTTATCAACCCCAACTCGCACATACTTTGAATACACATTCAAAAAGATTCCATTTAATAATATGTATTTTTTATATGCCATTATCTTTGTATTTGCTTTAACGGTTCTGCTTTTTACTCTCCTTTACATCGCAGGTCTTAATTCATTGAAAAAGAGGAATGTATGAAAAGACTTTTTTTTACATTGACTGTTTTCTTTGCAAGTTTGATTCTCTTTGCAGTCAATCTCGGCAATTCTATATTTATTCCCGATGAGTGGACAATCCTCGGTCCGATGCATGTTGCTTTAAGAGAGGGTATATCTTCAATTCCTTTTTACAGCGATATTGATAAATACTCAAAGAAGACTCCCCATTATAGATTTTTTGAAGGAAAAGACATAGAATTCTTTACTGTGAATTCAGATGATGGCAGACTGCACATTGAGGGAGATACGATTCCCTTTCTTGCATCGCAGGATGCGTTCGGATTCTCAGGAGTCTTGAACCAATACTATGCATTCAATCATATAGAGTCGGAATCGGCACAAACTGCGCTTGTTTATGCGGGAGGAGTCTCTTCCTTTTATGTGAACGGGAAAAAATACAATGGGGATTCATACAATTTTGACAGGGTCTATTCTCCTGTTGATTTAAAAAACGGGAAAAACTCAATATCTTTTGTTTTGTCCGGATATTACAGCTATGCGGATGCATATATTAAAATATACTCATCCTGTTACCCTTTCGTTTTTAATGAAAAAGAGGCTCTCATTTTTGATATTATAAGGGATTCTCTTATGAACGGGTTTATATCTGTGCAGATTATTAATTCAAGCGCCAAAGATATAGAAATAAAAATACGATCTTCTGAAAATGATAATATCTTCTATGCAGAGGAAAAACAGGAGAGTATTCCGCATTTGGGTGTGAAAAACATCCCCATAAAAGTATCAATGAAAAAAGCAGTGTCAAAAGGCGATAAAGCTCAAATAAAATTATCAATTGAATCCGGAGATTTTTCAAAAGAGGAGAGTCTGGATTTCAAAGTATCAAATATTCTTGATGTGAGAAGAGAGACCTTTATTTCACAGGCGGATTCCTCTGTTCAATACTATGCAATAAGACTGCCTGAAAATTTTTCTGAAAATGCTTTATATCCGTTGATTATATCTCTCCACGGAGCAGGAGTAAAAGCTGAGGGGCAGGCAAGCGCATACAGAGAGTCGAAGACATCCATACTCTGCTGTCCGACAAACAGGGGAGAATACGGATTTGACTGGCAGGAGCTTGGAAGAATTGATTTTCTTGAAGCAAAAAGAGAGATTGAAAAAAAATATCATATTGATAAAGAGAGAGTTTCTTTGACCGGACATTCAATGGGAGGTCACGGAACCATGTATCTGGGGGCGCTGTATGCGCAGGATTTCTCCTCAATTGTGCCTGCAAGCGGATGGATAAATTTCAATACATATATACCTCAGACATTTCAAAGAGTGAATTTGTTTGACAATAAAGAGGCAAGAGAATGCATTGACATACTGAAAGACGGAGATAACCCCCTTGTTCTTTGCGAAAATCTCAAAAACACTCGGGTTCTTTTAATTCATGGAGACAAGGATGATAATGTCCCCGTGTTTCAATCAAGAATTTTTTACAACACATTGAAGTCTTCAGGAGTCAAAGCGGATATTTATGAATATGAAAATGAAGGGCACTGGTTTGACATTCCAAAGACAGACGGGATAGACTGCATAGATTCGGATGAAATAAGAAATTTTATTGAAAATTCAAGAAAACAGAGAATGCCGAGAGAGAATTCTTTTAAGACATTTTCGCTCTTTGTGTCGGATTCCTCCGATTATGCGACAATTGACAGGCAGATAATAAAATATGAAGCATCTCTGATAAAGATAAAACTCGGATTGAGAGAAATTTCAATTGAAACTAAGAATGTGGAGGGCTTCTCCCTTTATGGAATGGACGGAATCTACAATGAAAAGACAGATATTATAATTAACGGAGAGAGGATAAGCGCAAAACCGAAGGGGATTTTATCTTTCTGTCTGAAAAATAACAAATTCAAATTAAGCAATAAAAAAGCGGTGAGAAATAATTATTCCCTTATAAATTATGCATTTTTCTCTCCCTTTGCGATTGTCTATTCCACTTCAGACTCAATTGCAGATATAACATACGGGCAGGCAATAAACTTATTTAATACCTATACCGTAAAATGCAGAGGTGTGTGCGAAATAATACCCGATTCATCTGAAAAAGAATTCATGGGGAAAAACATCATATTTATCGGAATTCCAAAAGAGAAAACGAAATGGAGAAAGGTTTTTAACAGTCTTGATATCAAGATTGACAATGAACAAATTTCAGATGGAAAAGAAATTTACAAAGGCAGAGATCTTTCATTTGTCTTCTGCAAAAGCACAAAAGAGAAGACTCTTGCAACTGCTTTTATTGGAAACAGCGTTAAGGGGCAGGAGACATCTCTCTTCTTCTCTTTGCTGACCTCATCTCCGAATCTTCCCGAATACATGCTTTTTGATGAAAGAGTTCTTGAAGATGGGTTCAATGGAATAATCAAGTGTGGATTTTATTGATTTCAATGTTGAAATTATTACAAAATGAGTTATATTTGATTATATTGTAAAAAAGAGGAGTAAAAATGAAAAGAATGATTCTATTCTTGCTTGTTTTTTTGTTTGTTGCGCTAAATTCGGAAGAAATAATTGTTTACAGGCAAACCTTGGAGAATGTAACAGGATATTACACTCTTGATGATGTAAAGATAGGATTGTATTCTTCAGGGGAGATAAAGGGTGAGGTTCTTGCGAGATTCCTTTATGATAAAAGCAAAAACTATTATATCGCAACTGCCATGGAAAAGGAGAATCTCTCTTCACTGAACAATGCCGTATATAGTAACATGGAGAAATCCTTTGCAATAATTGAAGAGAGGGATGCATTCGCAAATAAAAGCGGATGGGAATTATTTAAAATGACATTTAAAAATCCCATTAAAAATGATTTTTTATACGATTATAATCCCATTTCATTTAGTAAATCAAAATCATTTAAGAGTGAAACCGATTCTTTGATAAATATCATTTCTCCGGACACTCTTTATGATTATATAGCAATTCTCAGCGGAGAGCTTCCTTATCCGCAGGGCACTTACAGTCAGTCAAGAGTGGTTGTGACATCTTGGGTTGACACTGCGGCAGTATATCTTAAAACCGTTATGGATTCAATGGGATTTGATTCTGTATATTTTGAGAATTTCAGTTTTTCGTCAGACAGCACATACAATACAAAGAATGTTGTAGGATTGAAGAGAGGAAATCTTTCACATGACACATGCATCGTGATAGGCGCTCATTACGATGATTACTCTCCAAACTATGCGGATGCCCCCGGAGCAGACGATAATGCATCCGGTTCAGCCGGAGTTCTTGAAGCGGCAAGAGCATTGATGGGAATAGAGAGTGATTATGACATATATTTTATTTGTTTTTCCGGTGAAGAGTGGGGTTTATACGGCTCAGAGTATTTTGTAAATGATTATATCATTCCAAACAATATGCATGTTCTTGGAATGGTTAATTTCGATATGATAGGATACAATCCGTCCGCATCTTATCAGTATGATCTTTATGGAATGACTCATTCAGCTCCATTAAAAAACATTTTTAATATGATGGCTGACACATTCACGACTCTTGTCACGCATACTTTGGGTTCAAGCGCAGGGAGCGACCATTATCCTTTTGACATTGCGGGATTCAAAGCGGCATTTGCGATAGAGTATGATTTCTCGCCTGTTTATCATTCTCCTCATGACACTATTGCTCTTCTCAATTTTGATTTCATGAAAGAGATAGTGCAGGCAGGAACAGCCACAGTATTTTATCTCTCTCAGATGCCTCTTCCGGTGACTGAATTTTCTTTGATTGACAATGGAGATTCTTCAATCAGTGTCAGCTGGACAAAGACAATAAATACAGATATTGAAAAATACAGAGTTTATTATAAAAAAACAGGGGATATCTCCGAACTCATCTTTGATGCAGGAGATACCACTGCAGCAACTGTTCCCTCTCTCTCTCCGGGAGTTTTATATACATTTAGGATAACTCCTATAGATTCAACAGGAATAGAAGCATTCTCGGAAGCTACGGATACTATAACTCCTTCTTTTGCTCCGAATATTATCTCTGTAATAGATGCTTATGGAGATAATTCTAATATTTATCTCTCTTTTCATAAATCAAATGCAGGTGATTTTGAAAAATTCAGAATATACAGAAAGATAGGAGCAGGTGCATTCTCCCTTGCGGATTCAACAACCGATACTGTATTTACGGATGCAGCTCTTACTGACACATCAATTTTCAGATATTATGTGACTGCTGTTGACAATGACGGGTATGAGTCCTTTCCGTCAGAGACTCTTGCGACAAGATTGGTTAGTCTGGTCAAAGGGCTTTTGGTGATTGATGAGACAAACAACGGAGGAGTTGCCACTGATATTGCGACAGACGCATTCTATGATACTATGATGGGTAATGTCATTTATGATATTATTGATGCGGATTCAATATCTCAAACAAGCATTCTGCAGTTCGGATTATACGAAAGGATTTTATACATTGATGATGATTTGACATCAAATAAGATTGATTATGAAGACCTTTACAGATACTTAAATGCAGGAGGAAAAGCCGCAATTATCGGATGGAACATAGGAAAATCAATACTTGAGAATCCCGCAGGATTCCCCGCATATGCAGAATCGAATTCATTGCAGAAGACTATTTTTGGAATTGATTATTACAACAGATGCACTTACAATCAATTGGATTATATAAACTATTCAATCAACGGAAATACCGATACAATAAGGTTTGTTGAATCAAAACTTCCGCGAGGGTCAAACGGAAATCTTCTTTATGGCGGTGTATTCGGCCTCACTTCAGAATCGCACCCACTTGGTTTCTACCATTCGACTGTGGGAGATACCGCTTTCGATTCAAAGCCGATTATCTTCTCAAATGCCGACACCACTGCAGTAATTGTTGCCGCTCCGTTGTTCTATATGAACACTGCAGATGCAAAGAATCTTGTGAAGAATATTCTTGCGCTCTTCGGAGATTTGTCTGCAGTATGTATTGAAAACAAAATGACTTTAAGAAATTCTATTTCAATTGAATCAGATATGAAAAGCATAAAAATTATTTTTTCAACTAACTCCGGAGAGAAAATCAATATATCTCTTATAGACATAACCGGAAGAATAATTGAGAAAAAGAGCATTCTGCCATCGGGGAATATGCAGATTCTTTCAGTCGGAGAAAACATTCAGTCCGGAGTCTATTTCATTAAAATCGATTTAGGAAAAGATTCTGTTCTAAAAAAAGCAATGCTCATAAAATAATAAATATAAACGAAAAAAAAGGGGGCTTAAGCCCCCCTTTTTTATTATCTGATTTTTGGTTCTTAAAAGATTACCTCACTATAATTGTCGGAATCTTCATATCCGAAAAAATCTCTTTCGATGTCAGCGGTTTCTCCGCCTATTCCGTTTCCATTTCCGTCAAGAGGCCAATTTTTGTCAGAATTGTCAGTTACATCCTTTGAAATTACTATTAAGCCCTGATCGAAATTATCCCAATTGAAATTAATCAAGGAATAATCAACAGCAGTGCTGTCAGCCCTTATTGAAAAGTCTCCTTCCACATAAACAGGACCATTGCCCATGTCAGCATAGAATTTAATATTCGCCGCCGTGAGAGTTGCTATATCCATCGGTTCTGAGAAATGCACCGTAAGGAAACTTGCTCCCGAAGGCATTGAAACCCATGCAGTCGGAGGAGTGTAATCATCGCCGCTGTATGAGTTTGTCATGAATCTTGAGCTGAAATCAGGTATCTCTGGGAGATAATATCCGTTTGGCGGAAGAGCAACATTGCCGAATGTGTCAACTATTTCACTGCATTTAACAGTAAAAATGTAGGCCTGTCTCTCTGCGAGAGAATCTCCGCCATCAACTCTGAACAGAGCGCCAGTGCCGAAATAATTCATGAGTTCAAGGTCAATTTCATCGCCATTGCTTTCGCGGACAAGAGAAACATTGTCAGCCACAGACTCTGAATCCACATAATCGTCGAAGAAGACAAAGAACCCGTTATCAACATCAACGTCTCCTCCGTTTGGTCCCATTCCGTTGATTTTGGGATTGTCATGGTCTGCCCAATCTGCTGCTCCGCCTGTGCTGAACTGCAGATAAGTGTCATCATAAGGAGCACCGTCCTCAATGGAGTTTCCGTTTCCGTCAAGGAAGCATCCGCCTGCTGAAACGATATCTCCAGAAATCTTGAGGGAGTATGTTGCTCCGTCTGCGAATGTTGCTGTTATCTTAACTCTTTTGAAGTTCTTTTCATATTCAACAGTAACATCTTCAATGCTTCCGTCCGTATGGTTCTCCATAAGCTCAAAATTTGTTGCATGAACAACGCTTGAAGAGAGATAATCATTGAAGTAAATGTAAATAATTCCTTCTACATCTCCCGTATCCCCGTCTGTATCCTGTATGTTTCCCTCATCTGCAGGAGTTGAGCCGGTGATATTCATTGGGATCTTTCCTGTAATCTGCGACTCAAGAGTTGAGTTGTAATCAGCGCCGTCATAAGGAACAAACGCGCAACCGGCAGACAACAGAATTATAACGAGTATTATCGGTATGAATCTTTTCATTATTTCCTCCTGAAATTAAAATTTGACATTTGCTGAAATTCTCCAATCAGTCAATGAAGTCAGATCGGAGTATCCCATAAGGTCAATTTTTACATTTTTAGAAATCTGCCATCCTATACCGTAGGAGAAATCAGTATAACGGTCAAAGTAATTGATTTGAGCCTCATAATCATTTCTGCTGGAATAGGTTTCGTTTAAGTACTCATAAACTGATCCGTCTCCGTAGGTATATGTGCCTGTACCCGGATCATAAGAAAGATATCTCTCTGATTCATAGCCGCTTCCCCAATAGAGAGTGGTGTTAGCGCCAAGTCTTCCCACAAGAGGACCCCAGAAATTGTACTCCAAACCGACAGGCAGATAAAGATGTGTTGAAAGTTCATTATAGGTAAATTCTGCCGAATATGTTCCGGTCTCAACATATGTAAAGTCAGTGCCATCCTGGATTCCGTCGCCATTGTCATAAGATTCATCCACTCTGTAATCAAAGTTCATTGTATCAATATAAAAGTTTTTGCTCTGTCCGACTCCTATTCCCATTGCAAAGAATGCCTTCTCAAGGCTCTTCACGAATTTTGCTCCCAAATTCCATGAAGTGTAATTTTCAGAAACTGTCGAGTTGGAATCTGAAAGAGAGGCGGTATCTCTGTATGAATAGAGTTCATCATCAACTATGCCAGGATAGATATAGCTTTCATAATAGACTTCGTCATAGAAATACGGGGTCTTTGCAAAATTTGTGTTTGAGAAATTTCCTCCGATTTCCAATGAATCCTCATTGATTCTGTAATATGTCTTTATTCCGACATTCCAATTAAATCCTGTCTGTGTATAGTTCTCTTTATCCTGCCAGCGGTAATACTCCTCAATAGTGATTACATTTGAAGAAGGATTCAAATCATTATATGATGAATCTCCTTCAAGGTAATTGTAATCATATTTTAAGAAACCAAAGTCGAGAGAGAGCGCCGCTTCAAAGCTTCCTGTCGCCATTGCTCCGTTAAGAGAAAAATAATTGTTTGTGTAAGAGTTTCCGTCAGAGTAATCATACCAATATTTGTAGAGTCCGATAAGGTCTCCAGAAATCATGTTGGAGTCGCGTTGCGCATCAGTATAATTTTGTTTATAGTCAGAAGCTCCTCTCTGATTAAAATAAGAGAAGCCTGCTTTTATGCCCTCTTTCTTTCCAAATGCCAATGCGAAGAAATTCTTTGAATCATTGGATGAAGAAAAATCTCTCCAGTCTTCAACTTCAGATGCAAACTCATCATACTGCTCGTCATTATTGTTGTCTGCATACGTTGTGGAGATAGCAGTTAATGTGTCTCCGATTGAATATCCGTCAGAAGATGATAAAAATCCCACATGAAGCATATCCATCATTGCGCCTTTGAAACCAATCAAATAGTTTTCAGAATAATTATTAAAAATTTCTTCTGACTGATAATTGAAGTTTGAAAGATTTGTGAATATGTTGAACCCTTCAACATAAGTCATCTCTGTCACTGCAAGCATTGCCTCTATGTCGTCATCAATAAGTCCTGCTGTTGACAGTGACCTGAAAGATGCAAATTGGGCTGATACTGAAATGCAGAGAACAGAGAGAATAACTAAGAATAATACTTTTTTGAAAGTCATCCTTTCCTCCTTTTTTTGAAATGTTTTTTTTACTTTACTTTTAATAGATTTAAACAATTCCCAATACCTCCTTGTTTTTCTTCTATTCTATATCATAAAAAAAAATATGTCAAGACTATAAGAGGGGCGTTTTTAAACTGCCCCTCTTAAATTTTACTTATATATAAGCGTCTTGAAAAAACTTTTTTATGCATATCTTATTTTATTTTTTATTTCCTATTCCGATTTTAACTTTCTTGAATCTTGCAGGAGCGGAGCCGTGCGACATTTCAGCTCTCTGTCCGGGCTGTCCCTTTCCGCAGTTTATAACTCCCCACAAATCCCAATAATTCTCATTGCATATAGCATCGCACTTTCCCCAGAATTCAGGAGTGATATCCTGATAAGAGCAGTTCTTGAGCATCTTTCCCTTTTTTCCGTTCTTTATTTCATAACCTATTTCGCATCCGAACTGGAAATTGAGGCGCATCTGGTCTATTGACCATGATTTGTTCGTATCCATATATACGCCGTTTTTAGTATCTTTAATTAAATCATCCAATTCCCATTCGCCCGGAGCAAGAGACAAGTTCGCAATTCTTATAATTGGAATTGAAGAGAATCCCTGAGAGCGGGAGCAGCCTCTTGAACGAGTATCTCCGATTTTATGAGCCAATTCCCTGTTTGTCATATAACCTGTTAAAGTTCCGTTCTTGACAATATCCCATCTCTGAGCTCTGACTCCGTCATCATCATATCCGTGTGTTGCGAGACCCAAAGGAATTGTCGAGTCGGCAAAGAGATTCACTATAGGCGAACCGTATTTGAATTTTTTATATTTTTCAAGAGTTGCAAAGGATGTTCCCGCATAATTCGCCTCATAACCCAACACTCTGTCAAGCTCAGTCGCGTGCCCCACTGACTCATGTATCTGAAGAACCATCTGGGAGCCGCCTATTATCAAATCCGATGTTTTTTCCTGACATTCATCCGCAGTAAGAAGAGCTATTGCCTCATCCCTTATTCTCTCCGCATTCTGAAAAAGCTCCATCTGCTCTATTATTTCATATCCGCCTGAATAATACTGTCCTCCGAAAGATGCAGGGTAAGAGCGGACCTGCATATCATTGTTGCCTATTGATGTTACAGAATATCCTGCTCCGCTTCTTAAAAGGTCCTGAAGGATTTCGCTGTCTTCGGAATTGACAAACCATTTTCTTATGTTTTGAAATGACATTTCAACAGTGGAGACCTTTATCTCAGGCTTCTTTCTCAAAATTTCATCTATTGAAAGCATCAGTTCAAGCTTACGCTCCAATGGAATGCGGAAAGGATTTTTCAAAGCAGGAGTGAACCAGTGGTCTTTGTATGACTGCTCTTTCGCCCACTTGACCTTTGCAGTTTGAAGCGAACTTGATGCCTTTGCTATAAGAACCGCCTCTTTTGCGATTCTCTTAACCTCTTCAGCAGTGAGAGTGTCGCTTGAAGCAAATCCCCATGACCCTCTGTATAAGACTCTTATTCCGAATCCGAGAGTTTGAGAATAATCAGCACTCACCTTTGCATTTCTTACATTCAAATCCTCATTTTTTGTCTCAATTATTCTTATATCCGCATAATCAGCACCATAGTGCTTTGCAGTGTCTATTGCCAAATTTCCAAGTTTAAACATGATTCCTCCTGTCCTAAAACTCTGTTTTGCTTGTAAAATGGAAGTCCCTGACTTTCATTGCAGGAACCGAGAATCCTCCTCCGAAGCCTACGCTTTGGACGAGTGTCTTGTCTCCTATCATATCCACATTCATGAGTGTTTCCATTATTGACTGAGTAAAGCGCAGATTTTTCAATCCTTGCTTGACCTTTCCGTCTTCTATAAGAAAGATTCCGTTTCTTGTCATACCTGTTATCAAGGTCTTCATCGGATCAAGTATATTCACATAATGAAACTGTGTGACAAGGATTCCCTTTTTTGTTGTATCTATCATCTTCTCTAAGGATTTGTCTCCATTCTCAATATGAAGATTGAGAGGAAGAGGCCCATACTCGTCATCAGCTCCCAAGGAATGTCCGGTATTCTCCATTTTAAGCATTTCGGCGACTCTCCTGTCTGTCGGAATTTCCTTGAAAACACCCTTTTCAATAAGATGAAGCTTTTTCTTCGGAAATCCCTCCATGTCAAACGGGATTCCACCGATTCCTTCAATAAACGCGTCATCATAAAGATTTACCTTTGCGTCAGCAACTCTCTCTTTGAGTTTTCCGGAGAGAAATGTTCTTCCCTCTGCATATCTGAGTCCGTTGAACACAGTATATGAAAGAAATGAAATTATATCTGCGACAGCGGCAGGCTCAAGAATTACAGTGTATTTGCCGGGTTCGATTGATTTTGGATTCTTTGACATTTTTGCTTTATTTATTGCAGTTTCAGCATCTTTAATAACATTAAGCTTCTTAATGCTTGTCTGTGAATCCTCTGACCATCCTGAAGAGTTCTTTGTCTGAGCTGTTATTGAAAATGTTGCATTTGTATTTTCATTATGGGCGAACAAACCCTTTGAATTTGCTATTGCAAAGACAATGGCTGTGTTGGACATTATTCCTGCGGCTGACATCTTCTCCTTTGAGCACATTTTGACTGCGGATTTAACCATATCAGCCCTTTTTTGAGGCAAAACATCCTCAGTTCCTTTGTCATATCCTTTTCCTATGGTGTATTTCTGCATCTCGGGAAGAGGAAAGATTCTCTTTCCCGTTCTCTGATTCAATGCTATCTGCTTTGCTGTCTCTAAAAATCCTTTAATGTTCTTCGCTTCAAGCGATGTTCCAGAGACAATTCCTACTTTATCTCCATAAACGCATCTGATGGTGAAAGAATACCTTATGGAATCGACATTCTGTGTAATTTCATTGTTTGAAAATCTTGTCAATGCCTCTCTCTCTCCGGCAATCGAGACTGTAGTCATGTCAGCGTCCGAGGCCTTTATGACTTTGTCTGCGAACTGTTGAATCCTGCTTTTTGTAAGCATAGAAACTCCTTATTTCAAATGTTTATTTATTCCTTTGTAAAAATCCTCTTTTGAAAGAACTCCCTCTCTTAAAATCTCAGTTCTGCCGTTTGAAATTCTTACAACAGTTGAGGGTTTCACTCCTTTTTTTAAAGAACCGTATATGAAAATTTCTTTTATCTTCTCGAATGCCTCTTCTTCCGAATCAATAATTTTTTCTCCGGAGACATTGAGTGATGTAACTGCCATAGGCCTATCCAGTCTCTTCAAAAGATTCAGAATCTGCGCATTCTTCGGAATTCTGAATGAAGCCATATTGTCTTTTACAAGCAGACTGCACAGAACTCTCTTCGGGTGAGACACAATAGTGAGAGGTCCGGGTAGAAATGAGTCAATAACTCTCTCAAGAAGTTTGGATTTTCTGAAAAATTCAAAGACCTGATTTTTTGAATAAAAGAACAAAGAGAATGGTTTTCCCTTGTCTCTCTTTTTTAGTTCAAAGATTCTCTCAATTGATTCTTCATTGTCATACAAAACACCCATTCCATTTACAGTGTCAGTTGAAAATGCAGCCGTCTCTCCTGAATTTAAAAGATCTGCCGCTCTCTTTATATCAATTCCAGCCATCTCTCATCTTCTTGAGCCTGCTCTCTGTTTCACTGTCTGATACTGCAAACATCTCTACAGCAAAGATAGCGGCATTCTTTGCTCCGGTTTTTCCTATTGTAAAAACAGCGACAGGTATTCCTGACGGCATCATGACAGAAGCATAAAGAGAATCAATTCCTTTTAAGGAGGAAGAGTCTATCGGCACTGCCAATACGGGAAGAGTCGTATGAGACGCCACAACTCCGGCAAGATGAGCGGCATAACCTGCTCCGCATATTATCGCTTTATACCCGTTTTCTCTTGCTTTGGATGAAAACTCCTTTACTTTATCCGGATTTCTGTGCGCGGACATAATCAATACATCGCATTCAATTCCGAATTCTTTCAGAGTCGTCTCCGCAGAACTCATTGTCTCTCTGTCGGATTCCGAGCCCATAAGTATGGCGATTTTTCCCTGCATTATTCCTCCAAATCATTTATATATTCTATCATTATAAACCTGTCAGTACTGCTTTCCGTATCCAAAGAATCGCTGATGTCTGTTATTCTCTTTAAAATATTATAAATATAAGAAAAACTATCTCTCTCAATTTCATTTGTAAGACCGAGCTTGTGAAGGGAATTCGACTTTACAGCCTCTCTTAGAGCGTAAAGAGGAAATTCTGCATATTTAGAGACAAAAGCTCTGTAATTTTTCGAAACACTCTCCGGCTCATCTCTGAAATACATCAAAGAGACGAATATTGAAAAATTATTGTCAGGTTCAATTTCTCTTGACAAATCAAGATAGTATTTTGCGGAATCCCTCTCATCAAAAGCAAAGAATGTATAGGATAAACCGCCCACAATATCAAGAGAATCCGGAAAATCGGAAAAATCCCTTAAAAATCTGGCATGCGCCTTTGCAAAATCATTATTTTTAAGGTATGTCCATCCGTCCTCAGAGAGCGGGTCAATGAATGAGCATGAAGTGATTATTAAAATCACTGCTAAAATCAGAATAATTTTACGATTTTCCATAGCACTCTCTCTGATTTTACAAAATAGACGCCTCTCGGAAGATTTTTAAATGAAGCTTCTCCGTTTGATGCATTGGAAATAAATCTTCCGCTGTTATCATAAATCTGCGCATTAATATCTTCAATTTCAAGAATAGAGCTTGAAAGAACAATGCTCTTTTTTGAAACAAAGTTTTCTGTCAAGAATTTTTTTGTCTTGTCCCTCTGCAGTCTGTAAACTCCCTTTCTGTCTGCGAAGAATTCGATTCTGTCGGAATACCTCTTCACTGAATGAACGAAATCATTGCAGTAAAGAGTCAAATGCTCAGCATCCGAGGTCTGTATAGTGACCAAAACATCCGACTTATCCGAAGGGGAGATTATTTTGTCGCCTTCAAAGAACATGGCAAAATTGTCACTGCCTGACATCTGGACAGACCCGTGATATACGACAAAGGATTTATCCGCAAGGGATTTTAATGCAACATCTCTTGCGAATGTATAATTTTCGCCTTTCTTCTCTCCGTATGCGGTTATTGTATATAGTCCCGATTTTGCAATATCAAGTTCTGTATAAATAAGATTTCCCATTTCATGATAATTCAATTTTTCATTTATCAAAAGAGAGGAGAGCACAAGAGAATCCAAATTGAAAGTGTCATTGAGTATCAACATTGAATAAAACAGAATATTGGATGCTTTGTCAAAATCAATTGTCTTAATAGCCACCGGCTGTTCGAATAATGATTCCGGCTTAGGATAGCCCCAGCCGTATTCATTGTCATATCCCGCAGAACCCAAATCCAAAGATGCATCTATCATCAAATTTACAATTTCATCAACAGAAGTGTATCCCAAAGAATACATAAGTCCGGCGAGGGCACTCAGGTGAGGTGTTGAAAACGAGGTTCCCTCGACAAAATATAGATAAAAATCATTTACATTTGCGCCGCTGTCAGTCTGCTCGGGCATAGGGCATAAAATTCCGCCCTCATCCTCTCCGTCTCCGTTTATATCCTGATAGACATATCCTCCGGGAGTGACAAAATCAAGATTTGTCCCGTATTGCGAGTATGGAGTTCTGTCGAAATAATAATCCACAGCTCCCACTGAAATCGCCTCTTCAAATCCCGCAGGATAGGAGAGCATTGAGACTCCGTCATTTCCGGATGCGGCAATAACCATGACATTATTGTTTCTTGCATCGATTATCGCTGAATGGAGAATGTCCCATCCGCTTGAATCTCCCGGTTCTCCGCCCAAAGAGAGATTTAAAACCTTGCATCCATTGCTTATTCCGTATTCAATTGCATCAAGAATGTCAGAGAGATTTCCGGATCCTGTTTCATCGAGTACTCTTAGAGGCATTATTGAGGCATTGTATATTATTCCGGCAGTGGAGAGAGAATTGTTTATTGTGCTTGCAATTACGCTCGTTACAGCAGTTCCGTGTCCGTTCATATCATTCGGGTGCGAATCATCCGAGACAAAATCATATCCCTGCACAAAATTTATTCCTTCAAAATCCGAATAAGCGGAGTATTCATTTGTGGTGGATACTACAAGACCCAGCTCATCAGACGGAATTGCATAGTCTTCAAATGCGATTCCAGTGTCAAGAACTCCGATTATCACTGATGTGGTTCCCAACACCCCCTTGTCGAGAATAAAGGAGAGATTGTAATGCTTATCGCTTAAAGACCATTGATATGAAAAATATGTGTCATTTGGAGTATAGAATGCATGGAGCTTCGGTTCTTTGTATATTTTTACGGCATCCGGATATGCTGCCTTTATTTTGTCAAAATCCGAATCTATAACTATAAAATTATATTTGGAGTTTGCCTTTATGAATCCATCCGCTTTTCTTTCAGGCAGAGAACCTTTGAATTCCACCATGTATCTCTCTGCAAATGCAAAGACAAATACAAGCATGGAAAATGCAAGTAAAAATCTTTTCATCATATTATAATATCATAAAATAAGAATATTGCAATATAAAATATAATTTAACACCAAAAAAACAGCAATTTACAACATTAAAAGTGTCCTTGAACAAATAGTATTATTCTATTTGCCTTTAATAAAACAAATTCCGCTCTTTATAACTGATTTCAAATCATTGAATCTGTTATTGAACAGGCTTTTAGAGTCAATGATAATATTAAATATAAACTTTGAACTATTGCGATAGTTTATCATTTCAAGTTTTGTTTGCTTATTGAGGAGGGTGAAACGCTATTGATAATAAAACGCCCCCATTTAGGGGGCGCTTAAAAATATTATAAACAGATTATATTACATTTTTCCCAAGACAAGTTTAACAAGTCTCGGAAGAATCAGTCCCATTGAATCGGGCTGATATACATAAGCATGTTCAAGTGGCTGTCCTGTCATGAAGACTATTCCCGCTCCGTAGGGATATACCACAAGAGTAGGTTCGTTAGAATCTGAGCCGTTCATGAGTATGTTTGTTGAAGCGGGAAGGTTTGTTAAATACTCATGGCTTGCATAATTATTGTAAAGTTCTGTTGCGGTTATTCCGTCGAACATTTTGTGCTCCGGCTGCATAATTTTATTGTGAGATTCATAACGAAGATTTATCTCCACCTCTGCAGGAAGCACTATGCCTGCTGTTTTAATATCTCCGTAAGCCCAACCGTTATCGCACACTTCCCACAGAATTGTTCCGCCGGCATTGACAAAGGCATTTACCATGTCATTGTTTTCACCGATTACATTATAGAATGTCTGCGACTGGTCATTTGCGATGATAAGCAAATCTTCATAAGGGTTCAATTCAAAATCAGGTATTGAGTCCGAAGTTATGAACTCATACTGATTTTCTCCCTCGCCTGTTGTAAATCCTTCTGCTATAAGCATGTCTTCCATTGAAGTGGTATTCCACGGAAGTCCGTCCTGAAATATTACTACGTGAGATGCGGCATTTGCTCCTGCGTAATCAAGAGTTATGTTCAAATTCCCGTCTCCGCCTTTTCCCGTGAAAAGAAGGATGCCCTGAAGATTATATGCATAAGCCATTATCACATCTATTTTTCCCCAGTGAGTGAAAGAAATTTTCTCTGAAATTTCCTCGATCTCCTGCTCTTCAACATTATCTCCCTCTGCAATTGAGACGACAAGCTTATCTATCTGGCTTAGATATTCGCTTGGAATGTTGATTGTAATGGAATTGTATCCGATGAGTGAGCAAGAGCTGACAAAGAGCAACATCAATGCGCCAAAAAACAACATTTTTTTCATTCTGCCTCCTTTTCTCTTAAACATATCATATTTGATTTATTTGTCAATAGAATAATTCATTTAAAATTTTCCATAAAAAAACAAGTAATGATTGAAAATAAAAATTATTATGATACAATTATTTTTATGCGAAATAAAAATATTCACAATTTGATAGAGAAGATTCCAAAAGCGGAGCTTCATCTGCATATAGAGGGATCTCTTGAATCTGATATGATGTTCAATCTTGCCAAAAGAAACAAAATTCAATTGAAATTCAAAACAATTGATGAAATAAAAAAGGCCTATGAGTTCAATAATCTGCAGGAGTTTCTTGATATCTATTATGAAGGCGCAGGAGTTCTTATTACTGAGGAGGATTTTTACGACCTCACTCTTGCATATCTGAAAAGAGCGCAGGAGCAGAATATCGTTCATGTTGAAATTTTCTTTGACCCTCAGACTCACACGAAGAGGGCAATTCCCTTCAAAACCGTTATAACAGGAATAAGAAACGGACTGGTTGACGGTGAAAAAAAATACAAAATAAGCTCTAAAATTATAATGTCATTTCTCCGCCATCTTGAAGAGAGGGATGCGTTTGAAACGCTTGAAGAGGCGCTTCCATTCAAGGAATGGATAACAGCAGTGGGGCTTGATTCAAGCGAAATGGGGCATCCGCCTTCAAAATTCAAAAGCATCTTTGAAAAATCCTTAAGAGAGGGACTTTTAACAGTCGCGCATGCAGGAGAAGAGGGTCCGCCGGAGTATATTACAGAGGCATTGAATATATTGAAAGTTTCGAGAATAGATCATGGCAATGCATCAATAAACGATGAAGAGGTATTAAAAGAGCTTATAAAGATTAAAATGCCTCTGACTCTTTGTCCGCTCTCAAATTTGAAGCTGAAAGTTGTAAAAGATTTGAAAGACCATCCGGCGAAGAGGATGCTTGACAGTGGACTGCTGGTCACAATCAATTCGGATGACCCTGCCTATTTCGGCGGTTATATAAATGAAAATTATACTGCCCTTGCAAATTCTCTGAATTTGATTGAAGAAGATATAATCACTCTTGCTGAAAATTCAATAAATGCAAGCTTTCTAACAGCGGCGGAGAAGAGAGCTTACATTGGGCGTATAAAAGCGATTGTTTAGATTATATAACAGAATTAAATTTATAGCAAATATTTTTAAACACAGGAAAAATGAGCATTTCAAAAATAAAAATAGTAAAAAAGAATTCAAAGTTTCTTTATGAGT
>DCUY01000119.1:0-3841 GCA_002327905.1 Caldifarciminota bacterium UBA2202
AATCAAAGACAACAGGCGAACACAAGACCGACATCAGAACATTAAAGAACGGGATATACTTTATAAAACTGCAGACAGAGAATCAATCAATCACAGATAAGCAGATAATAATAAGATAATTTGGAATACGATACAAAAAGAATGATGTTTTCAGTTTTTATTCCCTATTGAATATTTATTAAAAAATATGTATAATAATTAAATGGAACAATTATTGCTTCATATATGCTGTGGCCCTGATTTGACTTATGCATACGAATACTTTAACAGAGATTATGAAGTCACAGGATGCTTTGTCAATGATAATATGGATACCCTTGAAGAATTTGAAAAGAGGTATTTGCAGGCAGAGATTGTGTCCGACCATTACGGATTCAAGCTCGTAAAAATGGACTATAATAATGAAAGATTTCTTTCAAAAATCACAGGTCTTGAGAATGAAAGGGAACAGGGCAGAAGATGCGAAATCTGCCACAAGCTTAATTTCGAAAGATTGATTGAAAAAGCAATAAAAATGAATATAAAAAAAGTCTCAACGACACTGACAATAAGCCCGCACAAGAATGTTGAAATGATTAACAGAGCAGGCAGAGAAGTCACCGAGGGAAGCGGCGTAGAGTTTGTCGAAGAGACACTAAGAAAAAACAACGGATTTCTACGTTCTATTGAGATGACGAAAAAATTAAATCTGTACAGGCAAAACTGGTGCGGATGCAAATTTTCAAGGGGGAGCATTGGATAAAGAGAAACAATTTCTGAAATTCCTCAAAAAAATGGAGGATTGCGAGGGCTGTACAATGAGAAATTATGGTGAGCCGGTATTCTCCGGAAATGTCATGCAGGAGATAATGATTATAGGTTTCGAGCCGGAGAGCCATAATTTCACAATAGACTCCCGTTTGGTCGCAAAAGCAGCATCTCTTCTCTCTCTTTATGAAACAGAAGTGAAATACGGAGCGTATATAACATACCTTTACAGATGTTCTCTTATAATTCATGGGGAGCTTACGAGCGAGGCAAAGAGAAGGTGCAGACGATATCTTGTTGAAGAAGTTGGAATAATCATGCCGAAATATGTAATTATATATGATAAAAGAGTAATAAGCGAATTATTCGAAAATTCCGATGAGATAATAAATGCTTCAGATTATCCTGTTGAAGCGAAATTGTTTGACCGCACAGTAAAGGTTTATTTTATCCAATGAATCTTATATTCGCAAAAAAAATAACTTCATACAATATTCAGAAAATTTCTGATTTTCTTAACAATTCTTTTATAAAATCGGATGTGTATAAAGATTCAGCGCAGAGAGATATTGTTCTTTTAAAGCCAAATCTTTTATCCAAACCCACAAAAGAAAATGATTTTGTGACCACAAACAGAATCGTTATTGAGGCAACAGTGAAATTATTGCTTGCAAACGGAATCAACAGTGACAAAATCGTCATAGGAGACGGAGCATCGGCGATTCATAAGAATATGGATGATATATTTGAAGATAGCGGCATAGGAGAGATTACGCGAAGATATAATGTAAAAACAGTGAATTTCAATAAACTCGGTTATGAGGTGAGAAACGGCATCAAATTGACAGAGTATCTTAAAAATAATCTTTTTATAATAAATCTTGCCAAATTGAAGACACACATGCTGACAAAACTCACATTATCAGTCAAGAATCTATACGGACTTCTTCCTCCTGAAGTGAAATTGGCATATCATTCCCAATTCAGCACTGAGGATTTATTCTGCAATCTCATATCAAAAATATATAATGCCGTTTCGCCTGATTTCAATGTTATTGACGGAATAATAGGAATGGAGGGCAACGGACCGGGAGGAGGAGAGAGGGTAGAGACGAATATTATGGCATGCTCTAAAAACGGATATGCTCTTGACCATTTCATAAGCGAACTCTGCGGATATAAAAGGGATGAAATTCTCTTTATAAAACATGCTGTAAAAAATAATTACTATGATGGGAATTTCACGGTTGAAGGCGATTATGAAAAGATAAATATGAAGAGACCCACAAGAAATACATTTACACTTTCACTCAAATTTGCAGGAAAGAGATTTACAAGATTTTTATTTTCATCATATCCCAAAGTGATGAATGAAACCTGCATGAAGTGCATGAAATGCATGAAAATGTGTCCTGAAAAGGCGATTGTTCTGAAGAACGGCTTTCCTTATGTGAGAGAGAAAAAGTGCGTCTCATGCTATTGCTGTATTGAAGTGTGTCCGTATAAATCAATCAAAACAAAGAAGAGCGCTGTCGAGGGGGTTTGGAATGTCAAATAAGAGAAATCTCTTGGCTGATACTATCTTCTTTTTGAGCAGACATCTCTCCCTCAGGGAATTCATAGCTCTTGCCAAACTCATCTCTCTTGTCTACTACAATCTCAACATAACAAGCAGATCAATAGTTAAAAACAATATGAAGAGTATGCACATGAAATTCTCAATCAAACAATATCTTAATTTTGCACAGTTTTTAAGCGAGAATGTCTATCTCTTCAACAATGAGATAAATCTATCGCGATTTGCTTTTCACAACCTTGATGTGATTGAAGAGGCAGTCAAGAGCGGGAAGAGGGTCTTCCTCATCACCGTGCATTACGGAAACTGGGAGATGGCAGGGCAGTCAATGCAGAAACTCGGATACAATCTTTCTGTAATTTTTGAAAAGAAGACCAACTGGATATATGAATACATTGACAAGATTAGAACAAAATACGGACTGAAACTTATAGAGAAGCATGTTTCGGCGGAGGATATTAAAAAAGAGGCGGATTCAGGAAGAATAATTTCATTTCTGATTGATCATAAATCAACTAACATAGCATTGAAGCAGATGAAGTTTCTCGGAATAGACACGGAACTGCCTTATGGATGGTACAAACTGATTAAAAGACTGGATGCCGTGCCTGTATGCGTTTTAACAAGATATGAAAATCATAAACATCATGTATATTTCTTTAATTCGGAGGATTTCAGTTTTGATGATTATTATATTCAATTTGAAAAAATGATAAAAAAGGACATTTACCAGTATGATTTTTACAATCAGATGTGGAAAGATATTTCTTTTTAGCATTGCAATGCTTTTAATTCTTTCCTGCTCGTCAAAAGGGTCTGAAACTTCTCTTATGACAGGCAATGAAAAGACAATGTCGGGAATAAAAATGAAATCATATAAGGAGAAAGAACTGCAATTCACTCTTGATGCGCAGAGCGGATACTCAACCGACTCATCTGATAATTACACTCTGATTAAGCCGTTGTATAAGAGGGTGACAGGCGACTCAATACGGGTGCATTCAGATTCATGCATTTCAGGAAAGACTGAGATAACATATTACGGAAATGTAATAGTGGAATTTGAAGATTCAATGACTCTGTACACTGACTCAATGAGATATTTTACCGAGTCGGACTCGGCAATAACAGAAGATTCCGTACTCATAATAAAGAATAACAATAAAATGAAATCAAAGGGATTTGCAGGAAGCAATGGCTTCAATAAAATAACTTTTCTTGGAAAGGTCGTTTTATATGATGAATAAAATCCTTTATGTTATTGTTTCTTTATTTATTTCAATGTTTGTGAATGCTTATGTGCTTACTTCTGAAAGAACGGTAATAATACAGGATACTGTTTATATGAGCGGAGGAGTTCTTCTGACGACAGACGATTTTAAGGTAAATACGGATACTGCAATGTTTTTCAGAAGGGACTCAATAGTCATAATGCCGAAAAAAATGAAGGTGACGAGAAAGGACTCGATTGAAATCAATGCATTGAGGGGAACCTACTTCGTTAAGGGAAAAATCTTC
>DCUY01000119.1:3881-22978 GCA_002327905.1 Caldifarciminota bacterium UBA2202
GGAGACACAATCAAATATTCATTTTCAACCGATTCTATGAAGATATTCAATAAATCGATTTTTAAGAAGAAAGAGAGCTACGAAGCTTCATCCGATACGATATATCTCATGCTGGATGATTCAATCTACTCATTTTTTCATAATTGCATTGTAAAGACGGACAGCATGAATCTTGAAAGCGATTCAATGCTCATGTACGGCAAGGATGATTATGCGCAGACATTTGCGAGAACAAAAATAAAAAATGAAAATATTGAGATGCTGTCCGATACATCAAAAATGTACTTTAGGAATGACTCTTTGGATTTTTTAATATCCTACAGAAATGTCGACTTCATATCCGATGACAACAATGAGATTGTCCGCATACTCTGCGATTCCGTAGAGTGCGATATGGAAGAGAGCAAAATGAAAAAAACCTATTTTTACCAGATAAAGAGCAGTGAAATGGAGACAAAGGAGAAAGATGAAGCTGAGAAGTGAAAATATAGTCAAAACATACAGCAAAAGAATTGTTGCAGACAAGGTCTCCGTTTCTGTTGATACTGGAAAAGTTGTGGGGCTTTTGGGTCCGAACGGCGCCGGAAAGACAACATCATTTTATATGATTGTCGGAATGATAAAGTGCGACAGCGGAAAAATATTTTTAGACGAAACAGACATAACCCAATTGCCTATGTACAAGAGGGCGAGGCTCGGTGTGGGGTATCTGCCTCAAGAGCCGTCCATATTCCGCCGTCTGACAGTGGAACAGAATCTTGATGCAATACTTGAAATGCATTTAAAGAAAAAGAGCGAGATAAAGGAGAGGCGTGATTTTCTGCTTGAAAAACTGAAAGTGACTCACATAAGAAAGAGCGAAGGCGGAAAACTCTCCGGAGGAGAGAGAAGGAGAGTTGAAATTGCCAGAGCCTTGACAACGAATCCCAAATTTCTTCTTCTTGATGAGCCTTTTACGGGAATTGATCCGAAGGTGAAAGAGGATATTCAGGTTATAATCAGACAGCTTGCGTCTGACGGTATAGGAATTCTAATAACAGACCACAATGTGAGAGAGACACTTGAAATCACGGATATTGCACATATAATATATGAAGGCAGAATCCTCTTATCAGGAACTGCGGAAGAACTAATAAATGACAAACAGGCGAGAGAAATTTATTTGGGAGAAAAATTCAGATTATGATACAGGAATTATCTCAAAAACTGCGGCAGGAGCTGAGACTCACTCCACAACTTTTGGAGCTCGTTAAGATTCTCCAACTTCCAAGGATGGAGTTGCAGCAGCTTATCACGCACGAGATTGAGATAAACCCATTTCTTTCGGAGGAACTTTTGGACGAAAATGAACAGCAGATTGAAGATGTTAAAGACGACGAACCGGAGCTTCCGCACGAGCAGGAGATTGATTATGATTATTTCTTTCATGATGAGTGGAAATCATCAGGATATGATTTTGCCAAAAAGTCTGAAGAGGATGATGACTTTTCTTTTGTTGAAATATATTCTCAGCCGAAGACTCTGCGCGACCATCTTATGACTCAGGTGCATCTGACATTCAACACTGTAGAAGAGATTGAAATAGGGGAATTTATAACCGACTCGCTATCAGACGAAGGTCTGCTTGAAGTGAGTTTTGCAGATATAGTTGAAGGGATTAAATGCACTGAGGAGAGCATAGAACATGTGCTTGCGAAGTACAGGCTTTTTGACCCGATTGGCATAGGAAGCAGAGATGTGAGAGAGTGTCTCATGACCCAGCTCGAATATCAGAATAAGACAGAGACTGTCGAGTATATGCTTCTTAAGGATTTCTTTGAAGAATTCATGACAAACAAAATATATAAAATTGTCGCCAAAGTAAAGATAAGCGAAGCAAAGCTTGAAAAAGCTATTGATGAAATAAAGAAATTGAATCCGAAGCCTTCAAACGGGGAGTGGGGTAAAAACGGAGATTATATTATTCCTGACATGATAATTGAAAGAAAAAATGACGATTTTGTATGCGCCATAAACATGACTCAGTTTCCTGAAGTTCATCTCAACAGAAAGTATGTTGAAATGCTGAAAGATAAGGAGCATATTAAAAAGGAGGAAGAGAAATTCCTGAAACAAAGGCTTAATTCCGCAATTTTCATGCTTGAAGGTATTCACAAGAGAAACAGAACTCTTATGAGAATAACCGAAAGAATAATTATGATGCAGAAGGATTTTCTCAATTTCGGAATTTCAACTTTGAAGCCGATGATACTTGCAGATATAGCAGATTATGTGGGGATGCATGAATCAACTATATCAAGAGCTCTTGAAAATAAATATGTAGATACTCCGCAAGGTGTCTTCCCGTATAAATTCTTCTTCTCAAGGTCAATTAAAACTGACATGGGAGACACTTCTTCAACAAATGTAAAAGATTTGGTTAAACAGATAGTAGATACTGAAAGCCCTTCAAAACCATTTACTGACGCGCAAATAGCGGATATTTTGAAGGAAAAATATTCAATAACGATTGCGAGGCGCACTGTGGCAAAATACAGAGAACAATGCAATATTCTGCCAACTGTGAAGCGCAAGAAGTACTTCAAGGAGGTAAAATGAAGTCTTACTTGATTTTGATTCTGGCATTATTGACCTTCATGTCAATTAATTCACTGACCATTTATGATGTCCAATATACGGAATACATATCTGGCAATTCGCCATACTATGGCCAGACTGTGACTGTCTCCGGAGTAGTCACAAGAATATTCGGAAGCTATGTTTATATGCAGGATGATACTCTCCCGTGGCACGGGATACTTGTGTACGGACCGTCAACAACATGCAGAGTAGGCGACAGCATAACTGTTATGGGAACAGTGGATGAATATCATGGAAAGACTGAGATAAAGGATGTCACTTCAATGACTATAAATTCATCAAACAATCAGGTCTATCCTAAAATGCTCTCCACAGGAGAGGTATCTCAAGAGATGTATGAAGGACTGTTTCTCCAGTTCAATAATGTGACTGTCTCAAGCATTGTAAATGACAGAGAGTGGAATATTAATGACGGAACAGGGCCTCTGGTGATATATGAAGATAATTCTTTTCCTGTCACCACTCCTCTTTCTGTAGGAGACACGATAATGTTCGTAAGAGGAGTGATGGATGAATACAGCGGAAAATTTGAATTGAAGCCTTACGGCAACAGTGATGTTTTGACAACTCTAAACGGTTCGGGAACAGCAAAGGCGAATCCAAAATATGTCTCGGATTCCTCCTATATCGGAGTGAGAGTGGACATAATGCCGACAGTCGATTCATTATATGGAATTGTCAAGTATATTAAAATGACTGTTCCTGCAAATATTTTTCCTGAATCTGTCTTTGTGTTCTGCGACTCTGCCAGATTAGGATTAGATTCACTTTCAGTTGTTGTTGATACAACTTCAAATTCAACAACGATTGAAATAAACACTGTTCTCCTTCTTGATACGATAAAAATTTATATGAAAAATTATTATTTTACTGCAGATGATACCATAAGAGTATATACCGGAATTGATTCGACATTTCTTTCATTGGTCTCTGAACTGCCTGTTATAAGAAAGATGCCGGATTATGACATTCTTGACATAGAAGAAGTCCAGAGCACTTTTGACGGTTACACTTCAAAGTATGAAAATCAGCTTGTGACAATCAAAGGAGTTGTTACGGGGCCCTCTGAAATATTCACTCCCACTTCATCTTCAACAGGTTTCTGGATGCAGGACACTACTGCAGGAGTGAATATATATTCAAGCGCCGACCCTATGAATTATTCATTTACTTTGGGAAGTGAAATCATTCTCACAGGTGCAGTCACTGAGTATAACGGAGTAACTGAAATAAAATATTCATCAATCAGTGATGTGCTCTTTATAAATGACACTATAGCAGAGGTTTCACCTCAAGTTCTTTCCGAATCTCAGGGAATCGGCGAACTCAATGAGGGTTCTCTTGTAAAAATAAAATACGGGAAGATTCTCACAACTCCTGTTGATGCGGGAACGGGGAAGAATTTTCAGGTTCAGAACGGAATGTCAGTGATTGATGTCAGAGTTTCTGAATCAACCGGACTATACACAAATCCGATAATGACTTTGATTAAACCCGGGACTCTTATAGATGTAACCGGAATAGCAGGGCAGTATGATTCCGAAGCCCCATACACCGCAGGCTATCAGCTTCTTGTGAGATTTGAAAATGACATGCAGTTGATACAAAATGAAGAAGATTCTACATTCTCCCTTAAAATTTTCCCGAATCCTGTCATGTTTGATTTTGGTCAGGTTGCAAGGATAGAGGTTAAGGGTTTGAATACTGACAAATTCACAGTTAAAATATTTGACATTAACGGCAAACTTGTTCAGAATCTTGCTGAGAATCAGCCCGGTTCAATGACTCTTATATGGAGCGGAAACAGCTATTCAGGAAAGAGAGTTGACATAGGAGCCTATGTTGTGATGGTCTATAAAGTAAATGCCGATGGGTACAGAAAATCCATTGCAAAACCAATAATTGTTTCAACCAAATTGAAATGAGGTGCATAATGAAAAAGATAATATTCATTTTAATTGCCGTCTGCTCTTTCACAATGCTCTTCGCAGTGTTTGAATACATGCCGGGCAATGTGCAACCGAGGACAATGTGCCTCGCAACAACATCCCTCATCATGGGAATAGACAATATTGTGGCAAATCCAGCTTCCATATCTGGAGTGAAGAGGATTGACGGGTATCTTTCATATGAAAATCTTTACTTATTCGCGCATGCGGCGACTGCTGGTTTCGGATATAAATTCAATTCAAGCGCAGTGGGTTTAAAATACTCCGAGTTTTTTGTTCTCGGGGATTATGCAGATGAAGACAGCATCTTGGCTGAAAACACGAGACTCCATACTGAACGCACAGTCCAGCTCACATACGGAGGCATGCTTCAGGATGTTATATCCGTAGGTACAAATGTGAATTTCCTTTATCTCTCGCAGAAGAATGAGACTCAGCAGGATTTCAACAACCTGTATTATACTGTTGACCTCGGCCTCATAGGAAAAATATATGATAGATGGTCATTGGGAATTTCAGTATTCAATCTGACAAACACATACATAAACGGATATCTGGATACATACAGGTACTATGTTGAGAGGAAGGTCTCGGCAGGGCTTTCATTTGAACCGTACACAAATCTCGTAACATCCTTTGATGTTTCAAAAGTCTCTGAAGAACCGACATCATTCGGTTTTGGAATTGTATATGAAATTGTTAAAAACACTTTTGAGATAACGACAGGAGTCAGGTCATTCCCTGTCTCTTACGGAGCGGGATTCAAGGCTAAATTCGACAAGATGTCAGTAGATTACGGATACACAGGAATCGCCCAGATGCCTTCAAGGCATCATGTGCAGATTTCCTATTTCTTCTGAGGTAATCTATGAAAAGAATTTTAATTTTTCTAATGTTGATCTTTGGGGTATTTATTTACTCAGAGAAGATTGACATCAACAACAGGCCTTTAACTGACCTTGATTCATTAATGATTCCTGAAGAGGTAATCATTAATATTAAAAATTATATTGATTTAAGAGGTGAAATAAAGAGCATATATGAATTGAGCAGACTGGAAGGAGTGGATTCTGAAATATTCAAAATTATAAAGGCCTCTGTATCCGTCTATCCTGACACAACAGTTGATTCCACATCAATATATCTTATCAGACTGCAGGACAGACTTGCAAGCGAAGAGTCTCCGACAGAAGGAGCAATTGATTTGTGGGGAGAGCTTCTGATGAAGAAACTTAATATCAATACTGCAGATGCAAATGATTTGATGCTTCTTGAAGGAGTAAATCTAACTGACGCTGAGGCAATCTTGAAGTCAAGGGAGAAGAATAAAAATTTCAGATACCCGAATGATGTAAGAAGATCCGAAAATCTGACCTATTTTACATGGTCAAGGATAAGAAATTACATAGGATTTACGGATTACAATAAAACTCTTGATTTTTCAGGATACTACAGGATGAAATTGAGATTTTCAAATGATGATACATACGATTATTCATCTTATACATCTCTTCAAAATGAGCTTGCAACGCGTCTGAAGGATTTGGAAGTGGCTCATCCTGATTCGGTAAATCTCCGCTCAACACTATTGGATGCCGGAGTCTCCAATGAGGATATTGATTCACTGAGCGCAAGAATTAAAAGAGAATATAATGATATAGACAGTATGGATCTAAACGGCGATATTATCAATAAGGCAAATGTCCAGTTCGGGAAATATCTGAAGAGCGGACTCCTTGTTTCAAAATATTCCGGAGTTGAAGAGTATCGCTATAAGGGATTTGTAGCATTCACGGAACTTCCTTTTATAGACAACCTGATACTTGGAAATTACAGAGTCACTCTCGGTCAGGGATTAGTAATGGATAATACGGATGAATACAGGTCAAGGCGTCTTGATCCGAATCAGGGGCTGTTCACTGATTTGACAGAATCTTATGCGACAAAATTTACAGGAGCGGCTTTAAACGGAAAGGCATGGAGATTTAATTATATTGCATTTGTCAGCAAGGAGAAGAGAGACGCGATCTTAAACAGCGACGGAACAGTAAATATGCCTCTTCTGTCAAGAACCGACATACGAGATTTTGAAAACAATTATGATGAGATAACTGCGGGAGGCAGACTGGGGTTTGCATTGGGAAATTTTCTGCACCTTCCTCTTGTCACTGAAATAGGTTTAAGCGGATACAATTCAAAGTATGACAGAAATTTCAGAACCGACACTCTGACTCTGGATATTCCTTTTGACGGTGACAATATTTCCGTACCTGTCTATTTGCATCAAGCAAATCAGGATTTCAGAAGAGTCTTTGGAGTAGATTTCAGAACAGCATACAAAAATTTGTCTTTCGAAGGCGAAGGCGCTCTGCAGGACTCATTTATTGCTGTTGTATTGAAGACCAACATTATCTTTGATAACTTCTACCTTAAGTCGCTTTTAAGACATTATGATGTCGGATTCGACAACCTGTATGCAAGACCTTTTTCAGAACAGGCGAGATTTGACGATACTGAATTGGAAAAGACTTACCGTCTGATAGACCCGCTCTTCACATTCCTTCTTGAAGATTCCCGTCCGAAGAGTGAAGAGGGAATATATCTTGAAACGAGATACAGAATAACTGAAAAACTTACATTCAATTACTGTTATCTGGATTTATGGAAGACGCTTGATTACAATCTCTACAATTACAGATTTCAGGGCGAGATTGAAGCAAGGCCCGTCTTTCCAATAAGAATCCGCCTGAAGTATAAATTTCAGGAGAAGAATCTATATAAAGACATTGTTTCGACGCATTCAAGGACAAGTGAAACAAGTTTGAGAATATTCGCCACGCTTGACAACGGGGACTATGTCAATTTTGAAAGCAGATACGGAATGGTCACATTGACACCATCCATCAGATATGCCGAGAATATATTCATAGACGGCTCATTTTTAAGCGGTTCCTATGAAAAGAATATCAATGACTATTTTTCCGTTCTCGGAGGGTTCGCAGTATGGAAGACTGACGGAATGTCTCAATGGATATTTGAAGACAATTCAATTGATTTTCTGTATGGAGACGGAAACAAACTGTATATGACTTTCATAGACCGCATATCGGATCTGGTTTCAATAAGAATGAAAGTTTCATTGAAGAACCAGGAAGTGAACCATGCAGGCATTGAAGCTCTTGCTGATCAGCTGAAATATGCTGACACTGACTACACAAGGATAGGAAGCTTCGTTGACAACAGCAACCTGCTCGGAATAAATGTTCAAATGGATTTAAGATGGTAGGAGGAAAAATGAAAAAGATACTAATAGTCGCTTTGATGATTGTTCTCTCGGTAACCGCCTTTTCATATACTTCTCTCTACAACTTCTCCTCAGGAGAGTTGAATACTCCTCTTTACGGAAAAGGAGCAGGGAGCGGAAACAGCGAAATATTTTACAACCCTGCGCTGAATCCGTCGCTCATGTTTTCAAAAGACAGGTATTATGTAGCAGTAGGATTCTACGGAATATCTCACAGAGAGACCCACTCACAGTATATATTCGACACTTACGACAATACTGTCGGGAAGAAGAACATATACGACAATTCATTTCTTTACGGAGAGCCCTCATATATTATGGGGTACATGCCTCTTGGAGCGGTGAGTCTTTCTCTGGGTTATGAGAATCTGATTAGCAAGGATTATACATACAATAAGACATACCGCGATGATAATTATGTAATTCTCTATGATGAATCCGAAGCAAGCATAGGAAATATAAACGGGTACTTTCTTTCTGTCTCTTATGCTGTCTGGAAAATCAAGGCTGGAATAAATCTTTCCATACTGCAGGGAGACGGTACGAACGAGTATTCTGTAATTTATGTTGATCCTGCAAAGACAGATTCTTCTTACTCAATAGATGAGCAATATTCAGGAGTCAGAGCAGGAGCCGCAATTACATATTCTCCTGTTGCATCCCTTGAAATAGTCGGACTCTACCACATGCAGACAATTGTAAAGAATTCTGTCGGAGCGGATTATACCGGAACTGATACTCTCTCACTGTCCTATGACACGGATTACATTTTGCCGAATACAGTAGGATTGGGGTTGAAATATTCCCCGATAAACCGGATGCCGTCTTCCTTGATGCTGAATGCAGTTTATGAGAGATGGACTGAACTGAATGGCGCAAAAACCGAATATAATGATATCATTAAATACAGCGCCGGAGTTACTCATGAATTAACCCCGTCCACAACACTGCTTTATGGAATACTGTATGAACCTTATAAAAAGAATAATCAGATTGCCGATGTAGGATTCACATGCGGACTGACATTGAAGATATCTCAGGCTGAATTTACAGTGTCCGGCCAGTACAGGCATCTCAATTACGATGAAGAGAATACATTCTATACTGAAAGAGTTCTCCGGATTGTTGGAGATGTCTCGATTCTGTTTTAGGAGTTAAGATGAAAAAATTAATAGTTGTTATTATTTTGATTTTAACTGCGCTTGTTGTCTTCTCTGAAGTGCAGGATTTCAAGCTCTTAAAGAGCGACGGAGTGATTATAATGAACAACCGCGATTATGTGCCGACTCTTATTGAACTCGTAAATCAAGCTCAAAAAACCGTGCATGCCATAATATATGCAACAGGCTACTATCCAGACTACCCAGACGGAGAGCCGACATATCTTCAGGATGCTTTGATAAACGCATCATCAAGGGGAGTCGAAGTGCAGGTTATTGTCGACCAGTCTTCATGGAATCCTTCTTCCTCCATTAAGAATTTTGAGTATGCCGAATACATGAGAAGCAAAGGGGTTGAAGTGTATCTTGACCCGCCTGACATAACAACACATACGAAGATTGTGGTGATTGATTCAACTACAACTGTTGTCGGGTCAACCAACTGGAGTTTTTACGCGCTTGCAATGAATAATGAATGCGCTGTAGCAGTTAAGTCAAATGACCTTGCATCCGTATATGAGAATTATTTTTCTCAGCTGATGATGTTCAAAAGCGACACTCTGACAATACAACCGTAAGGAGAAAAAATGCGCAATAAAATAATGTTTTTATCAATATTATTTCTCTTCTGCGGATTGTTTATCACCGCAAAGGACATTGAGGTTCTTTCGGCTGACGGAGTGATGCCCATGAACAACAGAAACTATTCTTCAAATGCAATAAAACTCTTTGATTCCGCTGAGAAGACAATTCACATCCTCATGCTTGAAGGAGGCTACTATCCTGAGCGGCCGGAGGGCATAAATCAAAAAGTATATCAAGCGCTCTTCAGAGCTGTAGAAAGAGGAGTTGAAGTGAAGATAATTCTTGATAATTCAGGTTTCAATCCTTCGCAGACGGAGAGAAACAGGAAGCTCGGTGATTATCTCTCTGAAAACGAAGTGGAAGTCTATTATGACGACCCTGAAGTGACAACTCACTCAAAGACACTGATAATTGACTCTATGTACAGCGTAGTAGGTTCTACGAACTGGAGCTATTCCGCTCTTGAGAGAAACAATGAATGTTCGGTTCTCATTAAATCATCATCAGTCGCAAAAAAATATGAGGAGTATTTCCGCGAGGTTCTTAAAGTCTCGGTTCTCAGCGGAAAGGAAGATGAAAAATCCTCATTATTTATAAAGAAAAAAAAGACTGACAAACAGGACGCTGAGGAGGTGCAGGAATGAAAAAGGCGATATTGTTTTTAATGATACTCTCTCTCTTTGCTGGATTATGGGCAAAGAAGATAGTCATTTATCACACAAATGACATAAAAAATGTTTTGGGAAGCAGAAATGCAACATTCATAAATCCTGATTTTCCACCGGTTTTAGGCGGGATTTATTCTCTTTCAACAGCAGTAAAATGGGAGAGAGACAAGGCAGAGAAGAATCAGGATATTTTTCTCCTCTTTGATTCAGGCAATTTTGCATATAAGAGCGTTGAAAACGATTCTGTGGATTTTTCAGTTCCCGCAGTTTACTTTGAACATATGAAGTATGACTTGGTGAATTTGGGATTGGATGAGCTTTCTGCGGGAGGGGCATTTGCTGAGAAGGCAAAAGAAAGAATGCGCACTCCGCTTATTCTCGGAAACATTTTCTATAAGGATAAGGGATACATATTTGACAGATACAAGATTATTGAAGTGCAGGGAATAAAAATAGGCGTATTCGGTTTGACAAGCGAATATGCAGGTCTTAATCTGACCGAGAACGCAGTGAGTGACATCATTGTGCAGAGAGAGACTGATGCGGCGAAGGAATTGGTCGCAGTACTGAAAAAGAACAGATGCGATATAATCATCGGACTTACATCTACAAGTTACGAGCATGATATTGTTCTTGCAGACGAGGTGGAAGGAATTGATGTGATACTGAGCGGAAACGAAGGCCGCGGAATGAGGGAGTCAATAGAGACCCCTGTGAATCACACAATAATAATAAAGGGCTACGGGGAGCTCTCTTCCGTAGAAAAAATCACCTTGGAGATTGATGACACAGGCAATATACTCTTTGGAGAGGGAATATCAGTGACATTGTTTGAAGATGCTTTTCCGGCTGACAAAGAACTTAAAGCAAAACTAAATAAATAAATCAGGAGGTTTTATATGGCAGAGAAATTTAAAAACTACATTGGAGGAAAATGGGTTGATGCAAAGAGCGGAAAAACATTTGAGAGTAGGATGCCGGCAGACTGGAGCAAAATAGTAGGCCTATTTCCAAAATCAAATAAAGATGATGTTGACGAAGCGGTAAATGCCGCCAAAAAGGCATTCAAAGAATGGAAGAGAATGCCTGTTGCGAAGAGAGGAGCACTCTTGGGGAAAGTCGGTGACATTATGGTTAAGAGAAAAGAGGAGATAGCGCTTTTAATGACTCAGGAGATGGGAAAGATAATGAAAGAGGCGAGAGGGGATACACAGGAAGGAATTGACACTGCATATTATGCTTTCGGAGAAGGAAGAAGATTCTTCGGAAAGACCTCTCCCTCTGAACTTCAAAATAAAGTGGCAATTACATTTCTTTGTCCCATAGGCGTTGCAGGATTGATATCACCGTGGAATTTCCCAATAGCAATACCTACATGGAAGATGTTTCCTGCGCTTCTTTCCGGAAACACAGTAGTACTGAAGCCATCATCAGACACTCCGGCTCTTGCGTCAAAATTGGTTGAAATTATAATAGAAGCGGGATTTCCTGCAGGGGTGGTGAATCTTGTGCATGGGCCCGGCTCTACAGTGGGCAATGCAATTTTGGACAACAAAGACATTGGAGTAGTTTCATTTACAGGTTCCAGCGAAGTGGGGCGCCATATAGCATCAGTGTGCGGAAAGACATTAAAGAGAGTCTCTCTAGAACTGGGCGGGAAGAATGCTCAGATTGTTCTTGATGATGCTGACATTGACCTATCAGTCGAAGGGGTGCTCTTCGGAGCATTCGGAACAGCGGGACAGAGATGCACTGCAACATCCAGATTGATACTGCAGGAAGGGATACATGACAAACTGGTGGAAAAACTCGTAAAGAGGGCAGAGTCAATGAAGATAGGAAAACCATGGGATGAGGCATCTGATGTGGGTCCTGTGATAAATGAATCATCACTGAAGAAAATACTCGGATATGTGGATATAGGAAAGAATGAAGGAGCCAAACTCATGTGCGGCGGATACCGTTATACTGAGGGAGACTGCAAAAACGGATGGTTTGTCAAGCCAACAGTATTTACAGGAGTTAAACCGGGTATGAGAATCGAGCAGGAGGAGATATTCGGTCCTGTTCTTTCGGTAATAAAAGTGAAGTCATTTGAAGAGGCGATTGATGTTTTAAATGGAGTTGAATACGGACTTTCATCGTCAATATACACAAAGGATCTCAATCTTGCATTCAAGGCGGTTGAGGAAATTGACACAGGAATAACTTATGTCAACGGACCGACAATAGGAGCAGAGTGCCACATGCCTTTCGGCGGAACGAAGAATACGGGAAACGGACACAGAGAGGGCGGATGGACAGCGTATGAAATATTCACAGAACAGAAGACTGTTTATATTGATTATTCCGGAAAGCTTCAAAAAGCTCAGATTGATGTTACTATTGAAAAGTGAAAATATTAATTTAGAGGGGGGCAAAGCCCTCCTCTTATTAAAAAGGAGAAACTTTTGAAAAGACTTTTCATACTTTTATTATTATCATTGTTGATGACCTCATGTCTCGTGCTACCTCCGTCAGGAGAGGCAACCTTGACTTTATCATATTCTCCTAATCCGTCGAATGAATGTTACTATGATTCTTATGACGGATGGGTCTGGACTGCTGATATAACAATTAAGGAGACAAATGGAGTCAGCGTCACTCTCGGAGATTACAGTTCAACCGGATATTGCTGTGTAACTAAAATGTATTCAGGAGGAGTTTTGATAGACACATATTCTTATTCTGCATCGGATGTCGAAGACTGGTTCGGAACTCTTGAAATTCCGGCATATGGATCCATTTATGAGAATAACGCGCATTTTTATAGTGGAAATAATGCGTCAGGCTCCATAACTGAAACATATTACGGGCAGGATGAAAACGGAAATACCGTATCCTGCACAAACACGATAAATCTTGAAAATTCAAACAAAGGAAATAAATGAAGTGCCCTTTCTGCGGTTATGAAGAGAATAAAGTAATTGATTCGCGCGCTTCAAAAGACGGTCAGTCAGTGAGACGAAGGCGCGAGTGCATTGACTGTAAAAGGCGTTTTACAACTTACGAGTATGTGGAAAAAGTGCCTGTCATGATTATAAAAAGGGACGGCAGAAGAGAGCCGTACACAAGGGAAAAACTTTTGGAAGGAATAAGAACAGCATGCAGAAAACGGCCTGTGTCGTCAAAATCAATAGATGATACGGTTGATGATATTGAGAGGATTATTTTTTCCATGGAAAAGGATGAAATCGATTCCAAGGAAATCGGAGAGATTGTGATGGGCAAACTTAAAGAACTTGACGAAATCTCCTATGTGAGATTTGCTTCTGTTTATAGACAATTCAGGGACATGAACGAGTTCGTCAGAGAATTAAACAAACTATTAAAAAACGGAGAAGGAATTGATAAAAACTACAGAAATTAATGAACTGAAACTTCTGTCGCGCGGAAAAGTGCGCGACATATATGAACTTGAAGATGACCTGCTTATAATAACAACAGATAGAGTATCGGCATTTGATTTTGTGCTGAACCAGACGATACCGTTCAAAGGAATAGTCCTTAATAAACTTTCGGTTCACAATTTCAATATTACGAAAGGAATTATGGAGAATCATTTGATTCACAGCGACTTTGATCTGCTACCGCCAAATATCAGAAAATATGATTATCTAAAAGACAGATTCATGGTTGTGAACAAGGCAAAACCTCTTCCAATAGAATGCATAATGCGCGGATATATTACAGGGAGCGCCTGGGCGGAATATTTGAAGACTCAGACAATCGGGGGAATGTATCTTGAACCCGGGCTTGTCGAGTCCGAAAAATTTCCCGAACCGATTTTCACTCCTTCGACAAAGGCAGATGCCGGTCATGATGAAAATATTTCAATAGATGCGATGAGAAACATTATAGGAAGAGAATTGTCAGAAGATGTGATTAATATCTCTCTGAAGCTTTATTCTTTCATGGCTGAAGTGCTTTACGAGTCAGGAATTATTTTGGCTGATACAAAAATGGAATTCGGAATAAGAGATGAGAAGCTTCTTTTTATTGATGAAGCATTTACCCCTGACTCTTCGCGCTTCTGGTTTAAGGATAAATACAAAAAAGGCGAGAAGCAGGAATCATTGGATAAACAGTTTATAAGGAATTATCTGCTCTCAACCGAATGGGACAGAAAATCCCCGCCTCCCGACCTTCCGGATGACATTGTAGAAATGACTTCAAAAATCTATAGGGAAATGTATAGGATTGTGACAAATGAATCATTATCCTGACAGAATTTTACGAAGGGTTGAAAATCCCATCCAATATGTAGGGAAAGAATACAATGAGGTATTAAAGGATCCTGACGGAAAAATAAGACTGCTTCTCTCTTACCCCGACCTTTATACGATAGGCATGTCATCTCTCGGACATCTGCTGATGTATGATCTTTTCAACAGAAGAGATGATGTTTTTGCGGAGAGGGTTTATGCAGTGCAAAAGGATATGGAGCATGAGATTGAAAAGGAGAACTTCGGATTGCTTTCGCTTGAAACGCACACTCCTGCGAAAAAGTTTGATATGCTTGCTTTTACAGTAGAGTATGAGCTCACATACACTAATATTCTTCAGATACTTAAATTATCTGGCATACCTCTTCTATCAATTGACAGAGGAGAGGATGACCCGATAATAATTGCAGGAGGCACTGCTGTATATAATCCTCTTCCGATAAATTCCTTCATTGATATCTTTTTCATAGGCGAGGGCGAGGATATGATTGAGGACATTATCGGGATTATAAAAAAAAGAAAGTGGAATGAGATAACCAGACAGAATGCTCTGGAGCTTTTTGACGAGCTTGAATATACTTATGTCCCTATGCTGTCTGGCACTTCGAAAGATGTCATCCAGAGAGTGAATGACAATTTCAAAGAATCGCAGTCTATTCAAAAATTCCTTGTGCCTACTGCAAAGACAGTTCATGACAGAGCGGTAGTCGAATTGAGCAGAGGATGCACACGGGGATGCAGATTCTGTCAGGCAGGAATAATTTACAGACCGGTGAGGGAAAGAACTTCGGCAAGGACAGCCAATGACGCAGTGCATGCTCTTCAGGAGACAGGGTATAAAGAAGTAACTCTTCTCTCTCTCTCTGCAACTGATTACCTTGAAATCAATCCTCTGATAAAAACACTTTCAAAAGAGATAAGCAAAAAGAATCTATCAATAGGCCTTCCGTCACTGAGAGTCGGAGACCTTGATTCTGAGCTTTTAACAAGTCTTTCGTCTGTCAGAAAATCTGGGCTCACAATAGCAATTGAAACAGCTTCGGAAAAACTGAGAAAAGTTATTAACAAAGACATAACAATTGAAGAGGTTTTTGACACTGTAAGATTGAGCTATGAACACGGATGGAAGCACATCAAGCTTTATTTCATGACCGGATTCCCGTTTGAGGATGAAAAGGATATTGATGAAATAGCTGAACTTTTGAATAATCTTGGAGATGAATTCAGATCTCTGAATTTCACCGCATCCATTTCTCCTTTCGTTCCAAGACCATTCACTCCGTTACAATGGGCTCGGCAGGATTCGATTGAGGAGACTCACGAAAAGATACGTAGAATCAAATCCGGTGTAAGAAAGAAAAATGTTGAAATCACATACAGAGAACCCTCCGTTTCATATCTTGAAGGCGTCTTTGCAAGAGGCGATTCAAAGCTCAACAGTCTTATCCTCAAGGCATTTGAAAGCGGGGAAAGGCTTGATGAATGGAGCGAACATTTTGATTTTGCCCTTTGGAAGAGAGAAGCGGACAATCTTGAGATTGACCTTGACATTTATATGAAAGAAAAAAAACTATCCGATGATCTTCCGTGGGATTTTATAAAAACAAGAGTATCTAAAAGTTTTCTTGAAAGGGAGGCTCTTGCCGCTGAGAGCATAAAGATGACTTATGACTGCAGAACTGCAAAATGCACTTCTTGCGGAGCATGCGGCGGAGAGATAGCAGGAGAGAAAAAGAATAAAAAATATATTCCTGCGCAGAAGCAGGATGATTTCCAGAGAAGAAAACCGAAGAAGATAGTCACTCTGCAGACACAGAGGACCAACATTTTTCTTCTGTATTCTTTAGACAGAGAGTATCAGTATTTGTCTCATCTCGGAATGATAAATTTCATAAACAGCGGACTAAAAAGAACAGATTTGGAATTTGCATATACACAGGGATTCAATCCGAGAATAAAGATTGTATATGGAGTGCCGAAACCCGTAAATGTCTATTCAAAAATGGAAATGATTGAAATTATGCTTGAAGAGAGAGCAGACCAAAACCTTCTTGAAGAAATAAACAGGGCATTTCCAAAAGGAGTGCACTTTTATTACTTTAAAGAGATGAAGAGCGAGAAAATGTCAATAATTTCGCGGGTGAACAGGCTTGATATGGTCTTCCTCTTAGAGGCGGACGAAAAAATGAAGAATAAAGCTGAAGAGTTTCTCTCAAAAGAAGAGTACAGAGTAGTCAGAAAAAATAACGAAAAAGTCAATGAGATAAATATAAGAAGGTTTATCGACAGCATTGAATTTGAAAAGAATCTTATAAGAGTAAAAATAATATTCCAATCTGACGGAGGAATAAAATTCGATGAACTTTGTTCCCATGTGCTTGGGATTGACGATTTGGCGGATATAAAAATTTACAGGGAAAAATTCCTTGTAAAAGAACAAGGAAAGGATTATGAGGTGTTTGATTTATGAATGAATTATTTATAACGAAAAATGAAGACAATATAATTATGGCAGTTAAGGAGAATGGAAAGCTGGTTGAAGTGGTTGTTGAGGATTTCAACAAAGTCTCTCTTGTGGGAAACATTTACAAGGCAAAGATACAGCATCTGTCAGAGGGAATTCAAGCGGCATTTCTCGACATAGGAGAGAGAAAGAAGGCGCTTCTGCCTCTTAATTCTCCTGACGGTAAGATAAAGTTTGAATTGTTTTCGGACATTGATGAAGAAGTTCATCAGGAGATGATAATAAAGCAGGGAGATGAGATACTTGTTCAGGTTATGAGGGATGAAATAAACGCAAAAGGCGCAAAACTGACATCATATATTTCCATAGCAGGTAATTTTCTCGTTCTCCTTCCGTTTGTGCACTTTGTGGGAGTGTCAAAACAGATAAGAGACAAGGAATTTAAATCTTCCGTTAAAACCATGCTTTACTCTATTTTACAGCCTGAAGTCGGAGTCATTGTGCGCACAGCAGCTCTTGAAGCAACTCCTGCAATTATTAAAAGAGAGTATTACGAACTTTTAAAAATATGGAACAGGATATCCGCAAATGTGGATAAGGCGGTATCTCCGGCTCTTCTTTACAAAGAAGTGACAGTATCCAAAAAACTTATCCGCGATCTCATGAAAAGGGGAGTCGAACATATTTATGTCGATTCAAAAGAGATTTATCACGATATTCTTGAGTACTTTTCTTATCTTGGAATCAATATGAAGAAAAAGGTTCATCTGTATCAGTTTAAAATACCGATATTGGCTTATTATGAAATTGACAGAGAATTGGAGAAAATGTTTAAGCCTGAGGTTTATCTGAAAGGAGGAGCTTCGATTGTAATAGAGACAACAGAGGCTTTAACGGCTATAGATGTAAACAGCGGAAAAATCTCCCGTTCAAGAGATGATGATGCTCTCATAAAGGACATAAACATCATGGCCGCTGAGGAGATAGCAAGGCAATTGAGGCTACGCGATTTGGGCGGAATAATAGTAATTGATTTCATAGACATGTCGGATGAAATAAGCAAAAAAGAACTTCTCATGCATTTGAAAAAATATCTGAAAAATGACCGCTCAACAACAAAGACTCTAAAGGTATCGCAATTCGGACTTGTTGAAATGACAAGAAAGAAGATAGGTCCGTCAGTGATAAATTATTTCATAGATAAATGCGATTGCTGTGAAGGGAGAGGATACACTCCCAAACCCTTTTATATTGGTCTTAAACTTGTCAGATGGCTTAAGGAGAACGGAAAGAATTATTCCGAAGATACACTCATCGTGAATGCGCAGGAGAATGTTGTGAATTCAATAAAAAAGAACCTGATGAGGTATATAGAGACTGTCATGAAAGACAGCAGAATGAATGTAAAAATCCAAATATCGGATACTGTAAAAAACGGTGTATGTGAGATTTATTCTGTCAATAAAGTCGAGCGGATAGCAACAGTCAACTGAATAAAAAATGTTTTACTGTCAGGGGGTAGCTGGTGGGCTGGTGAAGGCGAAGACGCCACCATGCGAAGACGCACCGTGAGCCGAGGGCAGAACAAGGACGCCGTGAGCCTTGTGCCGTGCGCCATGAGCAGAAAACAAGAAAAGACAAAACAAAGACGCCGTGAGCCGAGGGCGAAATAAAATCAAAGAGTTAATAGTTTATAGTTAATAGTTTATGGTTGATAGTTGAAGAAAAAACAAAAGACGCCATGAGCCGTATGCCGTATACCGTATGCCGTATGCCGTGTGCTTTGAGCAAGAGAAATATCAAAATCGTCATTGCGAGCACTGCGAAGCAATCTCCTTACTGCGGTGAATGTTCTTTGTAAAAGAACGAATAGCCGACAAGGAGATTCCCACGCTTAGAGGTATGATATAAAAGCATGGCGCTCGGAATGACGCGACTTTGTACGCTGGTTAGCTGATAAAAGAGAGAGTTAATAGTTTATAGTTAATAGTTTATAGTTAATAGTTGATAGTTGAAAAAACAAAAGAGGCCGTGTACCGTGTACCGTATGCCGTATGCCGTG
>DCUY01000082.1 GCA_002327905.1 Caldifarciminota bacterium UBA2202
GTCATTCCGAGCGCCATGCTTTTCTCTCATACTTCTAAGCGTGGGAATCTCCTTACCTCTATTCACTCTTTTGTATTTTTGTGTCTCTCCGTCTCTGAACTCTCAACCATTAACTATCAACTATTAACTCTTTGATTTTGTTTTGCTCAAGGCACAAGGCGTTTTGTCACTTTTTTCCACCCCCGCCGCCTTTGTCTTTGCGAGGCGTCTTCGCCTCTACCAGCTTACCAGCCTACAAGCGTACTGTTTTGTATTTTTTACAAATTTACACTCCCCGTCCCAGTCCGCATTTTAATTTTATTAAAATTAAAAATCCCTCTTGACAATTCCTCTGGAAAGTGTTAACTGTTATTAACAGTTCATCTGCCATGTGTAGAAGGAGTAAGTGGAGACATCAAACGGCGTCTCTTGTTTTTTCAATATTCACATTTATATCGTTTTTCTGAAAATGGATAATCTGTTTCCCTATTTATCTATTCTCTGATTGAATTACATTCTGCTGAACAGCAGGTTGAACGAACTGCCTTCCCCATGAAATTCCAGTTGACGATTCGTAAAGTTTAACAAAGGCCGTAATTTCAAAAAATCCATTTATTAAAATATATGCCTCCCACAAATATTTCCTTAAATCTTCATCAGCAACTTCTATCTTCAACCCCAACTCGGCTAACTTTTCTGTCGATAATGACCTGGAATGAATTAGATGCGTGTCATAATCGGATATATAGTCAACAATCTTCTTAATCCTTTCATTATTCTTTTTATCTTTCGAGTTTGAAAACATATATTGTTCCAACCAATTAGAGACAAGTTCTTTCGATAGCTTTTCAGCATCATCACAAAGTTCTAATAATTCTATTGAATACTTTTCTAATAAAGGTATGTAAACCGGCAATGATTTAGGTCCCTCCTCAACTATTTTCTGTTTGATTTTTTCAAATCCTCTCTTAAAAGTTCTCGCAGGAATTCCTCCTATTTGAGGGTCTATGGGTCCAATTGCCGCACTCGGATGAAAAATAATTTTATTACCTGACATTGCTAACATGGTTGCTGCGGAATACGCAGAGTGGGGAATCAAATAAATGACGTCATCAAATCGATTTCTGAGTATGTTAACGATTCGTTCTGTTGCATCCGGAAATCCCCCGGGACTGTGAATCATTACTGCAATTTCTTTCTTTTCCTTTGATATCGAATTGACTAAATCTGTGAATCCGTCAACATCACCTATGTCAATATAATTCGGAACATTTACTGCTACTATTTTAGTTGCATAAATGATTAGAGAACGGTTTAAGTGTTTTTCTATTTTTGAATAACACTCTTTCCTGAGATTAAACAATGTGACACCGTCAAGACTCTTGTTTTCTTGTCTGCATTGATTTATATAGTCATGCCAATCTTGAATTCTAGCAAATTCTGGCATTGGTAGTAGATCTAATTAAATTTGTGTTAATCGGAACATTAATGGTGTTAGAGTTCACAGAAACAAGATTTTTTCCGAATCCTAAATAAAAGTTAGTCTCATCAATAATTTTTTTTGTGGTGAAATATAACTCCATTAATTCCTGATATTCCCGACTATCAACAAAATCATTATCAGCAATGTTTTTTACAAGTGAAACATTTGTTTTTTCCATAATACATCCTTTTTTGATTTTTATATATTATAGCATCACAAAACACATTTTGTCAAGACCAGCTCACCAGTGTACCAACTCACTCTTTTTGTCTGCCATTACGATGCGTCTTCATTTCTTTTTGAATTTTCTTACTCGTAACTTGATTATCTGATAGATCCTTCACTGTAGTCATAAGCATAGAAGTGTTCAGGACGACTCCGAAGACGTAGTCGACTCGTAACTATAAACTGAACGAAGTTCTGCAATCTCCTTACTTCTAATCATTCTTTTTGTTTTTGATTTATTTTTTTGCCCACGGCTCATGGCTCATGGCACACGGCGTCTTAATCTCACTCTTTCAAAGAAGCACCGCTCCCTCGGACTTAGTTTTGCTATTTTTTCCCTTCATCAAGTATTTCCTTTCCCTTTTCTGTGATTAAATATTTTTGCTTTGAACTCTTTGGTTTATCCGGAATAGTCATTTTTATTAGTCTTTGTTTTATCAGTGGAACAATTAATGAATCCCTAAATTTAGTTCTATTTTTTCTTCCGACAATTCCCATTAATTCTATTACGGAAGATTCTTTTTTGCATTTTTCCAAAATTATCAGCTCATCCGCACTTAGTCCCGACTTACTCCCTACTTGGTCCCCACTTGGTCTCAATGAGATTGCATCTGGTTCTTTTCCTTCTATTCTTTTCTCAATGAAGCTTCTATTTATAGGTATTTCCATCATAAAGTAATCTCTATTTCGTGAAGTTTTAATTACAGGTCTCGGAGAGTTGTTTTCTCTTGATTTTCTTAATATTTTAGGTATTCCTGTTCCTCTTCCTTCTGTCAATTTCAATTCCTTTAAAAAATCACCAATTCTATTATTTCTATATGTACGAGAAATAAAATTCATGTTTTTTATATCTTTGTTGGTTATGGATTTGTCAGGACCGGGTCTATTTAGAATTATTATTTTATCAAAATAAACTCTAATCTCAACAGGTTCTCTTATTTGATATGATCTGTGATACATTGCATTAGCAATGGCTTCCTTCAAAACTTCATAAGAATAATTCCATATTCTATTTGATTCCGGTCTGTCAGATTGCTTAATAACTTTTTCTTTAAGATAATTGACTTTCATAAAATGAAGAGCTTCGGTAATTATTTTATGCACTGGACCTTTAAATATTTTCTCTTCAAAAGAATCCGCATCTTAACCGTCTGGAAAATAGACGATATCAATCTCAGTTTTAGGAAATATTCTTTCGGGATCATCATTAAATAAAATCAATGCAATATTTTTTGCTCTAAGACATTCTGGTGGGCCACCGATAAGATTCATCTTCATTAATTTATCTTTTTTACTCTTATTGCCAATCAAATCACTGCAAACTTCATTTAAAAATGCGTCAACTATCTCTATATTAATATCATAAATATCATAATTATAATTTATTCTATCATCAAATGGAATTTGATCCGATATTTCGTGAAGAATTTTCTCCTCGTCTCTATTTGCAATACACGTATTTGCTCCCTTTCTGACATAATAATTATAGCGTTGATTTTTAGAAGAAAGCGAGTGAGGAGCCTTATATGGCCTCTCTTGACCTGTTGGTACCCAAATTATTATAATATGTTTATTCATATAATTTTGATCATCAATAATTACATTGCAGTTTGGAATTATTTTATTGGATAGGTGAAGTATTTCTTTCTGCAGTTTATCAATTTCCTTTTTATCAATTCCTACCGGTGGTAGCAATGAAATTCCATTGTTCGCAGTGACTCCAAGAATCAAATATCCTCCTCCCCAATTATGAATGTCATTTGCAAAAGCGCACATAGTGTGCAACACGCCCTCCGGATTCCAGCCAGTCTTATATTCTATTCTCGCTTTTTCTACTGTCCGTGATTTTAACAAATCGTCAATATTTATTGGTAAACTCATTCCATTTCCTTAATCTTTTACTCTCTATCAAATACGCCTCCGTCTTTTAAACTATCCCTTTTTGTAATTATACCCTCTGATTGTTTGATGTCAAGCCACAATTGATTTTATGATTTAAAATCTTTTAACATCATCTGCGAACCTTGATTCACACATTCTTTTCTAATTTTTTCCGACAAACGGCAATCCCGCAGGTGTAGATGAATCTGTAATCAGATGAGATGAATAACCGACAAGAAAAGAATTTCCCAAGTTATATAAAAATTGGTTTTTCTCATCATCTTTTTTTGACATGTAAAAATAAAGTACTATTATAAAAAACAGAAGAATACCACTATGAAAAAAGTCTCTGTGCCTCGGATTATTAGCAGGTTCAAGCATATCGGGAGCTACTGAACCGAAAATTGCCGCACCTGTATATAATACTGCTTCAAATATTTTTGCAGAATCCTTTGCATTTTTATCTGCCGGTTTGTCTGAAATCAGATAAAGACTGTTTATAAATCCAATGCTTGTTCCAATTGCCATGTGATCATTTCTATTCATAAGCTAACCCCCTTTGTTTAAGATAATAATCAATTTCCCCGATATTTTTATTGAGATATTCAGCCATTTTCATCTTTGTTATTCTTTCAGACATCCATGCCGAATAAACAAGAGTGAAGTACGATTCGTCATATTCATCTTTACTTTTCTGACAGCATTCCTTGCTGTTCTTTTTATTATACTCTCTCCAAAAATCTTTTTTAACACAAGTCGCTTTTATTGCCTCTTTCTTCTTTTCATCAATGATTTGTAAAAATTCAAGACGATTCATTAGAGCATCCACTGACACCTTGAATTTCACAGCCATTCTCCATATAAAACTCTCATTTATCTGATCAATTGAGGAAAGAGAATCTATCTCCTTTCTTATGGAAGACTTCGGCATAAGAAGATTTGCAGAAAATGCATTGGCAAAATGCTCTTCCGCATCACTGTCTCTTAACTTATAATCATGCATAGTATAATCCAATAGATTCCATGTAAGTATATGATACAACTCATGTCCTATATCGAAAAATCTCCGCCATGGAGATTCTTTCGAGTTCAATAGAATTGATGCACCATTAGGAGTCACATAAGACGCGGCGGAACCGGCATCTTCCATACTAAAACTGAACACTAAAATTCCTTTGTCTGCAATCGCATTCATGAGAGTATCTGCAGGATAATCACCAAGATTAAAACTCCTTCTAAAATCGACGGCAAGTTCAGAGGCAAGCTTATATCTGTCAGTAAGAAAATCGGAATATCTTTCAATAAAGTCGTTTACATTTTCAGGAATGAAATTGTCAATATGCAAATCTAAAAGCTTACGTAAATGGAAATAATTGTCAGTGTATGTTTTGAGCCTGTTCTCATATATTTTACATGCTTTTATATCCTTACACTCTCTCCATAATACATGATACTCTTTCTGCTCTTCTTCAAAGAGAAAATAATTCATATTGAGATTCAATGCCTCGGAAATTCTTCCAAGGTCTCCTATCGTTATATTTCTATCACCTTTTTCAATCTTCAGAAGAGTCTGGTAATTGTTGTAACCCGCTTTTTCTGCCAGTTCTTTTTGACTTAAGCCCGCGCTTTCCCTTTCTTTTTTGATTTTATCACCTATTTTGTTATACATTTTACCTCCTGATGCTTTAATTATAACTTTTTCTTATATTTTGTCAAGTGGAAATTTATAGAAATCCGAATAAATGTTCCGGTGCTTTTATTTTTTTGTTAAAGGAATTTCGTTTTTGTTTTTCTCAGTTCCATGAGATATTCGTCAGAATCCTCTTCGGGATTGCGTATCGTCCGTAAATACTTGAAACCTATTTTTTCATAAGTCTTAATAGCCGCAGTATTTTCTGGTTCGGGTCCCATTATGCATGAATTAACATTTTCTTTGCAGAATATCACTTCATAAATGAATTTTTTTAGAATTATAGCTCCCCATCCTTTGTGAATATACTCTTCCTCTCCTATGAATATATCTGCGCCTGCAGTCTTGTCATCCGCCTGCACATATTTATTGTAATCAGGATAGTCCTTTATAAAGTATGTCTGAACAAATCCGACGGGCTTGTCGAAATGCATTGCAATATAGCATTCTGTCGATTCCTCCCCGTTTATCCTCGGAAGATATTTAGCGCTTACTTTTTCATAAGAAGTATCATCCATCTTATACCATTCGTTCACAAAATCCGTGTTAAACCATTGAGCCATAAGCTTCAAATCAATCTCTGTGAGTCTTCTGAACCAAATTGAATCATACGGCTCGCCAGTGTATTGGTTCTTTTTAAGTTCGAAGTAAACAAGTGTTTCATCTGATTTGATTCTCTTCATTCCAATTTTTTCAAGAAGATTCTGAGAAGCTGTATTATCAAGATTGCTGTCTGCAGTTATGATCTTCACTCCTTTTTGCCTGAAGCCCCATTCTATAAGAGCCGATACTGCTTCAAACCCATACCCCTCTCCCCTTCTGCTTTCAACAATTCCATATCCTATATCAATGCGTCCTTCGCTGTCCGGTTCTCCCTTGAATCCTCCGTCTCCAATAATCGTCCTGTCTGCTTTATCAATGAATATCCAAGCATCAAATCCGCTCGCCTCTTTCTCTTCCGTCATTCCTTCCCGTATTTTTACGATTATTTCATGAAATTCATTTTTCAGCCATTCATCTGTTTGCACTATGTTATAGTCCGAATAAGCCGTGTCGTCATTCACGATGAGTTTGTCTATGAAATCAACTGGCATAGTCATGAGTATCATTCTTTTTGTTTCAATTGTCTGCATTTTATTCATTTATTGCTGAAGCTTTTAATGTTTGAATTGAAAAACATCATACGACTTGAGTTGGGAAATATTATTTGCATGAATGACACAAGATAGCGGAGAGTTCTTTTTCAAAGCGGTTTCTCGCCTCTTCAATGTCATAGTCAGCCTGTAAGCCAAGCCAGAATTCAGGAGAGTTTCCAAAGTATTTTGAAAATTTCAATGCTGTTTCGGGAGTTATCGACCTCTTTCCTCTTATTATCTCAGAGACCCGTGTTTGAGAGAGCTTTGTATTCTTAGCAAGTTTGTACGGACTCACATTCATAGGTTTTAAAAATTCTTCCATCAATATTTCGCCCGGATGTATGTTTTTCAGTTTCATATCTTCTCCTTAGTGATAATCTTTTAACTTAACTTCAGATGCATTCCCTGCAGTCCACTTGAAGCAGATTCTCCATTGGTCATTTACTTTGATGCTGTAACTGCCATTCCTTTCACCTTTCAATTTCTCAAGTTTGTTTGATGGAGCAGCCATCAGATCATTTAAAGAATGCGAATTGTTGAGCATTCTTAATTTCCTTCTTGTTATATTCTGCAACTCCTTTGAATAGTCTTTTACTCTTTCCGACAAAGTATATTTTTTCCGTCTTCTTATCGGCAAACGATATTATCATTTAGCGATAGTATCACAAATCGTCATTAATGTCAAGAAGAAATATAAAATAGTACGCTGGTAAAAGCAGTTAATAGTTGATGGTTGATAGTTGATAGTTGAATAAAAAGTTGTATCCGTTCCGAGATGTGTTGACAGTATGTGACTGCCGAAGAGTGTAGCGTCGGCTCGCACACTTCGCTTCGCCGCTTTGTCTCGGAAGACCTCGACGGGCGTCTGCGCAAAGCGTCCTCGCCGACTATGAGCTTTCGTGTATCAATAAGAATTTACTTGTTTGTCCTCACAAAAACATTGAATAGCAAAGCGGAGCGGACTGATGTTTTTGCTCGGAACTGTAAAGATAAGAAATTTACTCAAATGCTGTATTATTGTTAATTGTATGTATTTGATTCTTGCTCAAGGCTCATGGCGCATGGCGTTTTTGTTTCGCGGCACGCGGGCACAGCGTCGGCTCGCACACTTCGCTT
>DCUY01000026.1 GCA_002327905.1 Caldifarciminota bacterium UBA2202
AACAAGACGCCTTGTGCCGTATACCGTATGCCGTATACCGTATGCCGTGTACCGTATGCCGTATGCACAAAGCGAATGAGGACATCATCACAAGACAGCACATCATGTGGCAGGCAAAAGTTGTTGGACTGCTCTTTGAGCACTCCAACTCTACTCCATCATGATACAGCTAACGGGGATGATGTGCGAATGAGCGCTGGGCTGCCTGCTACGCCAAACAAAGAGACGCCGTATGCCGTGTACCGTGTACCGTATGCCGCGAAATAAAGACGCCGTGTGCCATGTGCCTTGTGCCATGAGCGAGACAAAGACGCCGTGAGCCGTGAGCGAAACAAAGACACCGAGTGCATTGTGTGAGCCGACGCTATGCTATTCGGCAGTCACATACTGTCAACACTTCTCGGAACGAATACAAGTTATGACTTTTGAATTGCATATCCCTGCTTTTCAGAAGATTAAACAAAAAAGTAATTGACTCGCAACAATAAAAGAATAATCTTGATTATTATTTATTTTATTGTATATTATATGAATGTATAAAAAAATTTATGAAAATCTTTTGAGTAATGGGATTGATCTTGAAAATAAAAAGGTTGTTGCCGGTCTGTCAGGCGGGCCTGATTCAATGCTCCTTTTATTGTTTCTTCTTTACTGCAGGGATAAGCATAATCTCTGCTTCAAGATTGCCCACATGAATCACAATGAGAGAATGGGAGCAAAGCGTGAAGAGAATATTGTGCGTAGAATATGCAGAGAAGAGAATGTAGAAGTCTCTTTTTATTCCGAGCACACAGATTCATCTAAGAGGAGGAGAGACAAGGGATTTGAAATGGCAGGGCGGGAGGCGAGAAGAAAGATGTTTCTCTTTGAGTGCGCGAAATTCAAAGCGGATTATATTTTCACCGGACATAATCTCAATGATTCAGTGGAGACATTTCTAATAAACATCGAAAGGGGAACCGGGATAAGGGGAATCTCTTCAAACAGACTGCAGAATGGAAAATTCGTCAAGCCATTGATATTTCTTGAGAAAGAGAGCATAAAAGATTTTCTAATCAAAAATAAAATCACTTTCATTGAAGATGAAACAAACAATAATGAAAAATTCACAAGAAACAGAATAAGAAAGAATATTATTCCGGTTCTGAATGCTTCTATTGCAGGCGGTCTGGGAAAATTTAAAAGATTCTTTGAAAATACCGACTCTGTGCTGATGCTCTTTGATTTTCTCATAGAGGACAGGCTTAACATTATGAAGAGCAAAAATCCAATTATTCTTGATATTTCAAAGATTTTATATTATAATAATAAATTAAGAAAAAATTTGCTCTATTACATATTGTCCAAAAATCTTTTCGTTGACTCTTCATTGATTGAATCCATTGACAGAGTTATATCTTCAAAGAGGCCCAATATCATTTTCAAAGAGAAGGGCATGATAATAGAAAAATCCTACAATGATTTGAAGATTGAAAGAGAGGCCGGAGATGATTTTGACAGAGAAGATTTTCTACAACCCGGCATGGAGACTCTTTTTAACGGGTACACATTGAAAATAACGAAGACTGTTTTTATAGAGAGTCTTTTGAAAAAGAAGAATGTCTTTGTCTTTCCTCTCTCAGCAGGCAGAAGATTCAAAATAAGGACACTGCAGACCTCTGATTCATTTGTTCCGTTCGGAATGAACAAGGAGAAGAAGGTGAGCAGATTTCTGATGGACAATAAGATATCTCTTTCAGAGAGGAGGAGAGTTCCTCTGATTCTGAATGAAAAAGATGAGATACTCGCTGTGGGCTCTTTGAGGCGCACAGGCCTGTACAGAATGAAAAAACAAAAAGGATGTTTGTGCATTTATGTCGGAAAAAATTGAAGTTTATATAAAACATGACGAAATAATGTCTGCAATAGACGATATGGCAATAAAGCTCAATGAAGAGTATAAAGACAAATTCCCAGTATTCATTGTCATACTCAAAGGCGCATTCATGTTCGCATCTGAGCTTGTGAAGAGAATGAACACTCCTCTCAATATTGATTTCATGGTTATATCTTCATACGGCTCTTCAACAACCTCTTCGGGAAATGTGAGGATAGAGGAGGACATAAAAATCAACATTGAAAACAGGCATGTGATAATCATAGAGGATATCATCGACACGGGGCAGACAATTGAGAAGGTCAAACAGAAGCTTTCAGTGAATAATCCTCTCTCTTTGAAGCTTGTCTCATTATTGGACAAACCGTCAAGGAGAATTGTGAAAGAAAATCCTGATTATTCATGCTTTCAAATAGAAGACAAATTCGTAGTAGGCTTCGGACTTGATTACAATCAGATGTACAGAAATCTGCCTTACATAGGAATACTAACGGAGGTTAAATGAAAAAGCGCAAGTTCTTTTCTGACGCAAGAGTGCGTTCAGTGATACTATGGGTCGTTCTGATTTTGATATTTCTCTTTCTTCCTGCGATAATAGGAGGCCTGACTGAAAATTCAAAAGAGATAGACTATACGAAATTCTATGCTGATTTACGTTCCGACAGCATTGAAAATGTAATAGTAATTGAAAAAAATATTTCAGGAAAATACAAGAACGGAAGGGAATTCAAAACACTCATTCCGTATGAAGACAATAATCTTATAAGCGATATGGTTAATGCAGACGTTGAAGTGAAGGTCAAACAGCCGTCAAATTTCTGGGGAGAGGTTCTTCCGTATCTTATTCCTCTCGCAATGTTCGTATTCTTCTGGTATTTCTTCGTAAGGTCAATGTCCAATTCCCAAAACAGGGCATTTACTTTCGGGAAATCGACAGCCACTCTTGTTTTGACTCCAAAAGTCACATTCAAGGATGTCGCGGGAGCCGTCGAGGCGAAAGAGGAATTGCAGGAGATAATTGATTTCTTAAAGCATCCGGGAAAATATTTAAGACTCGGAGGAAGGATTCCGAGAGGAGTTCTGCTCCTCGGCTCTCCGGGCACAGGGAAGACTCTCATGGCAAAGGCGGTCGCAGGAGAGGCAAAAGTTCCTTTCTTCTCAATATCAGGTTCTGACTTCGTAGAGATGTTTGTCGGCGTCGGAGCATCAAGAGTGCGCGACCTCTTTGAAAAGGCAAAGGTCAATTCGCCTTGCATAATTTTTATTGATGAAATAGATGCAGTGGGAAGGCACAGAGGAGCCGGAATAGGAGGAGGCCATGACGAGAGGGAGCAGACACTCAATCAGCTTCTTGTTGAAATGGACGGGTTTGAAACTGACGATGCAGTGATAATAATGGCCGCAACTAACAGACCTGATATTCTCGACCCTGCTCTTTTAAGACCGGGGAGATTTGACAGAAGAATAGTGATTGACAGGCCGGATATAAAGGGCAGAGAGGCGATTTTCAGAATTCACACAAAGAAGGTTCCTCTTTCAACTGATGTGAATTTTTCAACATTGGCGAAATCAACACCCGGTTTCACAGGAGCGGATATTGAGAATATGGTGAATGAGAGCGCCCTCTTGGCAGCAAGAAGGGACAAAAATATAGTGGAAATGTGCGACTTTGAAGAGGCGAAAGATAAAGTTATGATGGGTCTCGCAAGAAAATCCGCAGTCATATCTCCTGAAGAGAAGAGAATAAGCGCATTCCATGAATCAGGTCATGTCATTGTATCCAAGCGGCTCAAGCATGTAGATCCTGTGCATAAAGTCACTGTGATACCACGAGGAATGGCACTGGGATTGACACAGTTTCTGCCGATAGACGACAGGCACATGTATTCGAAAAATTATCTTCTTGATAATATAGTCTCTCTTCTCGGAGGAAGAGCCGCTGAGATGCTGATTCTTGAAGATGTGACAACAGGAGCTTCAAGCGACATAGAGAGAGCCACTGAAATAGCGCACAAAATGGTGTGCGAATGGGGAATGAGCGAGACTATGGGAACAATTCAATATGCGAATCCGCATGATTCGGTGTTTCTCGGAAGAGAGATAATGCAGAAGAAGGATTATTCTGAAACAACAGCGGTTCTTATAGACAAAGAGGTTAAATTTATTATTGACGGTTCATTGAAGAGAGCTATTGATATTCTTAAAACCGATAATGACAAACTTGTGAAGATGGCTGATTATCTTATAGAGAGAGAGACTCTTGACAGCGACGACCTTGATAAAATAATGGACGATACCGACCTTGACCCTTACATCAAACCTGAAAAGGAAGCAAAGGATGATGAAAAACCAAAAGAAGAGCAGAAAGCGTAAATCAATTGACATTGAAAAAATCCGCCTTGCGGTGGAGATGATTGTTGATGCCTTGGGAGACAACATAAACAAGGAAGGCATGAAGGATACTCCGCGCAGAATGGCTGAGATGTATAAAGAGATATTTTCAGGATTGTATAAGGATGTTAAAAAAGAGGTCTCTCTTTATACAACAAAAAATCAGGATGAGATGATAGTTCTTCGCTACATACCTTTTTTCTCTATGTGCGAACATCATCTGCTTCCGTTTTTCGGATATGTTCATATAGCATACATTCCTGCAAATGATAAAATAACGGGATTCTCAAATCTTCTCGAAGTTGTGGACACATTATCAAAGAGGCCGCAGATTCAGGAGAGGCTGACAACAGATATTGCAGACACACTCGTGTCGCAGTTAAAGCCTATGGGAGTTTTGGTGATAGTCGAGGCTCAGCAGTTATGTCTTTATATGCGAGGCATTAAAAAGCCCGGAGTGAATACAACCACATCAGCTGTCAGGGGAGTCATGAAGAAGGCAATAACAAGGGAAGAGGCTTTAAATCTAATAGGAGCAGGCAAGGATAAGTGAACATATATCTTTTAAAGGATGACAGAAAAAACGTCTCCGAATGGATTAAAAACACTAAAGCGGATTCATTCTCATTTGAAATACTTGAGAAGAAATGCAGGCTTCCGGTATTCTATCTTAAAGGAGTGAAGACTGAGACTGCGAACATTCTCAAGCAGACAGCACTCTCTGTGGGTTGCGACTGTTCAATTGCAAGAGATGTGATATCAGGAAGCAGAGAGCTTTCGGACATGATGGTGATGTGCACATATTCGCAGATTTTAAAAATCAGAGATAAGATGAAGGGTCAGCCCTTCTCTCTTGAGAAGATTGCAAATTCAATGATTGACAAAATAGAATACACTGACAAATTCTTTGTGAATGGCATAGACCTTTTAAAAGATAAAAAATATTTGGTGATGGGCATACTCAATCTGACGCCGGATTCATTTTATGACGCGGGAGAGCACTTTTCGTCAGAGAGTGCAATGCGTCATATAGAGGAGATGCTTGAAGAGGGGGCAGATATTATTGACATGGGTGGAGAATCAACAAGGCCGTCCAGCACTCCTGTTGACGAGAAATCCGAGCTTGAAAGAGTTCTTCCTGTTTTAAGAGAGGCATTGAAAAAATTTGATAAGGCAGTTTTCTCAGTTGATACATATAAATCAAATGTGGCTGAGGCGGTTCTTTTGGAGGGCGCTCAAATAATAAATGACATCAGCGGTTTGAATTTTGACAAGAGAATGCCCTCTGTAATTGCGACACATAAAGCTTCATGCATATTGATGCACATTAAGGGAGAGCCGAAGAATATGCAGAAATCCCCCGTGTATGAGAATGTCGAGTTTGAAGTATCAGACAAACTCTCGGAATCAGTAAGCATTGCAATTGAAAACGGGATTGAGGAAAATTCCATATCAATAGATCCGGGCATAGGCTTTGGAAAGAATCAGGAGCACAATCTGAAACTTTTAAACAATCTGCAGATAATAAAATCCGTATGCAAGCCTGTGTGTGTGGGAGTGTCAAACAAGAGATTCATAGGAAATATACTGCAAAAAAGCGAGAAGGAGAGAATATACGGAACAATAGGAGCAAATACTGCGGCTCTTATGTCAAATGCAAAAATATTCAGAGTCCATAATGTAAAGGAGAACCGCGAGGCTCTCAAAATTGCTGAAGAGATTTTATATGCCGGGAATTAATTTTAATATAATTGATGTGATAGATATACTGATAGTGGCATTCGCCATATACCAGCTTCTAAGATTCATCAGAGGTTCAAGAGCCACACAGATGTTCATAGGAATCGCGCTGATACTGCTGGTAACATTTCTTTCCAATGTGATTCAGCTTAAAGCATTAAGCTGGATACTTAATTCATTGAAATCAATCTGGATTCTCGCGTTCGTGATTGTCTTTCAGCCGGAGATAAGAAGGGCTCTCACTGACATAGGGAAATCGAAAATTGTAAGATATTTCATAAAGGAAGAGAGAAAGACAATAATTGAGGAAATAATCAAATCAGTGCAGAAGCTGAAAGACAGAGGCATAGGCGGGCTTATAGTTCTTGAAGGGCAAATAGGATTGAAGCATATTATAGATACGGGAACTCCTCTTAATGCAAATCTCAATTCCGAGCTTATAGTTACGATATTCACTCCGAAATCTCCTCTGCATGACGGAGCAATGATAATCAAGGATGAAAAGATAATCGCGGCATCATGCATACTTCCCCTTTCAGAGAATCCTATGCCGGGAATCAATCTAGGCACAAGGCACAGAGCCGCTCTCGGTCTCTCCGAGGAATCGGATGCAATGATTATAATCGTGTCTGAGGAGAGAAGAAGTGTTTCAATTGCCGAAAAAGGAAACTTAAAATTCAATATAGAAGCGAATGTTCTTGAAAAAGAGATTAACAGGTTTTATTAACTTCATTCTGCTTTTTGCTCTCTGCATATCAGTGAGCGGATCTGAGAATAATGTTGCCGATTCCGACTCGAGTGTGCTGATATATGAAAATAAAGCGGTTGCGGATGCTTTTAAGATCGCAGTACCGACAGTTGTCTTCGCCACTGTTTTGACAATAGCTTTAAATGAAGATTTCAGATGGTATTTTGCGGACAGATGGACGAGATTCACAAGTCCGAATCATGCCTCTCCTGACCAATATAGGGAATTTTATTTCAAACCGTGGTCGGAGGAGATAGAGCAGGAGACCCAGTGCGACAAAGGCGTTCACTTTATTTTTTCCTACCTGCCTGTAATGCCGATAGCGACATTGCTCGACAGAAGTTATTATGCAATGACATCAGGCAAAATCAAAAACAAAATCTCTGACTGGTCAGTAGTCACTGCAAGCGTCATAGTCGTAGGATTCGGCATTATGGAAGAGTACATGGACGGCCACCAGAAAGGAGAGGGATTCGATCCGTTAGACTTTACTGCAAATGCAACAGGAGTCTCTCTCGCTCTTTTAAAACATTACGGAATCATGGAAGATGTTTATTTTTACTGGTCATTCAACAGAGATATGTTTGATGAATCAGGATACGGCGACAAATGGCCTTGGTGGATATATATGGCAGGGTATGAATTTTATGTTCAGGTTGATGTTCTGTCATTTATGAGAAAGAGCAGAATTGACAATCAGATATTCAAATCAGTTGTGGAGACAGTCGGGTATCTTCCGGACTTTAAAAGCTTTTGGAAACTAAAATATAATAATATTTAGGAGGACTGATGAAAAAACTCGAACTTGTGCTGTCGATTATTCTCTTCACTTTGGTATTGGGAGTATTTCTTTATACCATAACTCCCACACTGCCTTTCTGGGATTGCGGAGAGTTCATCTCCTGTTCGTATTCTCTCGGCGTGCCGCATCCTCCGGGAACACCATTGATGATACTCTTGGGAAACATGTTCGTAAAAATATTCTTCTTCATAAAAGAGGTTGCTTTAAGAGTCAATCTGTTTTCAGCATTTACAAGCGCTCTTAGTGCGGTAATGCTCTTTTTGATATCCATGAAGGTTTTCAGAAGAGTAAATCCCTCTCCTGACAGGCAGGAGGAGATTGTAAATTACGCAACCGCATTTTTAACATCATTTCTTGCCTCATTTTTATATTCATTCTGGCAATCCGCTGTCGAAGCTGAAGTGTACAATCCTGCTCTTCTTATGATTCTGACTGTGATATACCTCTCTTTGATATGGTGGGACAAGCTTGAAGAGAGCAATGACGATAAATTTGTAATGCTTATCATTTATATTGCGGTTCTTTCAATAGGAATACACATGCTTTCTCTTTTGGCTTTGCCCGGAGCTCTTGTATTCTTCATAATAATTGCATGGAGAAAATACTATGACTTGTCGGTCTCTCTCATAGCGTTCTCAATTTTCTTTGCATTCATGTATCTTGCAATGACCAAAGAGGTTCTTGCTCTTCTATTCCTCGGTCTTTTTCTTGCGGTAATATCAGTTGTGGTTATTGATTCTCTTGACAAGACGAGAAAAGTCAATTATGCAAAAATATTCTCATATCTCGGCATTTATATTGTCTTGATACTCATTTCGATTTCAACATACGCGGTTTTAATAATCCGCGCGCGGCAGAATCCGTATATAAATATCGCCGCTCCTATAACAATGCGGGAATTGTGGGATGTATTCAACAGAAAACAGTACGGACCGATGAATCTCCTGCCAAGAAAAACAGATTACGGTATCGGCACATTCAGCGCTATGATTGAGCAGTTTAAACTTTATTTCAAATATTATTCATGGCAGTTTTCCCCATATTTCAGAGCTGAGATTCTCAATCCTTCATCGGCAGTAAAAATATTCTCAGCGGTTTTTATGGCTCTTGTCTCCGCTACTGGACTATACGGAATATTTATGCATTATAAAAAAGAGAAGAAGACATTTGCTATGATCTTCATAATATTCTTCCTTCTCTCAGCAGGGCTTGTGACTTATCTTAATCTCAAATATTCGCCTTCCGACCCGAATGTGAAGCACATTGAGAGAGAAGTTAGAGAGAGAGATTATTTTTATGCGCCCTCATATTTCATGTTCATGTTCTTCTTCGCATTCGGTTTGAGAGAATTGATACTCTCTCTTAAAAAGAAGAGGGGAGAAGGATTCCCATTGTCGATTTCTCAGATAGCTGTAATCTCCTTTATGGTCATACTTGCAGTAACTCCGATATTTGCCAATATACATTCAAATGTAAACAGGAGGAACAACTGGATTGCCGATGAATATGCAAAGAATATGCTTGACACTCCGATAGACAATTCAGTGATCTTCACGAACGGAGACAATGACACATATCCTCTCTGGTTTGAGCAGGTAGTAAAGAATTACAGGACTCTAAACAGAAAAGAGGGTAAAGGAGTGATGGTGTGCAATCTCTCTCTACTTAACACTCCTTGGTACATCAAACAGATGCGCTCATACGGAGTCCCTGTGGGATTATCTGACTCTGAAATAGACAATCTTGTGCCTGTGCGTCTTGAAAACAACGAGGTTCTTTATATCAGGGACATTCTGATAAGAAGCATTATATGCGCTTCAGCGGGAATTGAATGCAAGAGAAACATACTCTATGCGTCAAGTGAGGATTTTAAAAAACTTGTTCTGGATAACTACAAGGCGGACTCGATAAATGTCTATTTTTCAGTGACTGTCTCTGATGATGCGCGCGCGCCATTCAGGACAAATGCTCTTCTTGAAGGGCTCGCCTACAGAATTGTGGGAAATGAAGAGGCGGCGCGGCACCCGAACCTAATTGATGTCAAGACGACAAAGAAGAATATTCTTGATGTGTACAATTATGATTACATTCTTGATGAAGGAATTGTCAAGGATGACAATATAGACAGGATAATGACGAATTATGCGGCAGGATTTTTACAGCTCGGACTCTTCTATGCCCAGCTTGATTCAATTGACCTTTCAATAGATTATCTGCGGCAGGGGAGAAAATTCTATGTTTATGACAGAAATTCAGTCACTCTTCAGATATCAAGATTTTTAATTGATATGAAACGTTATGATGAAGCTGTAAAGGAGATAGAGACGGCTCTTCTCAATGAAAAGAACGAAGACAAAAAGATTATGCTGAAGGCAATGATGGCTGAAGTCAATCTTGAACAGGGAGAGTATGACAAGGCAATAGGATTCTATCTTGAAATCACGCAGAGGTTCCCAAAAGAGGGAATGGGCTTTGCGGGCCTTTTAAGAATTTACAGACAGACAAATGACACTGTAAGTTTGAATGCCCTTATTTCATCAATGAAGACCGACCCTGAAAGGCTCGGCTCTACAATCGGATATATGTACATGCAGAAGAATGACCCATTGACTCTTTTGGAGCTTTTGAATATGTGGCTCACAATAAGACCCGGAGATATTCAGGTTGAGGAGATAAAGAGAGAACTCTTCACTTGGGATTCATATAAAGAGGCGATTAAAATTCAAAAGAAGAAATAAAGAGGAGAATCCCTGATGCCCATATTCGGCGCTCATCTAAGCATCTCTTCGGGATACGATGAATTATTTGCATCTGCCGACAGAATAGACTGCGAAGCAGTACAGATCTTTGCGAAGAATCAGCGCCAATGGGAGAGCGCCCCATTGGCGGTTTCATCAACTGCGGTTTTTAAAAATTCACGGAAAGAATCGAATGTTAAATATATGAATGTGCATTCATCTTATCTTCTAAATCTTGTCACTATGAATGATGAAATCTACAACAAGTCTATTTCATCTCTGATTGACGATATGAAGAGAGCATCGATTTTAGGAATTGAAGATACTGTCGTTCATCCCGGCTCTCATCTTGGAGCGGGAGATACTCTTGGAATACTGAGAATTTCAGAGGCAATCAATTTTATTTTCAGTAAAGAGAAACAGGGGAATATTCTCCTTGAAACAACTGCGGGGCAGGGAACATCAATAGGGTGGAAGTTCGATCATCTGCGGGATATAATTTCAAAAGTAAAGCAAAAGGACAGAATCTTTGTGTGCTATGACACATGCCACACATTTGCGGCAGGGTATGACATCAGAACAAAAAGCGACTATGAAAAAACAATGAATGAATTTGACAAAATCGTGGGTTTTAGCAAATTGAAGCTCTTTCACATTAACGATTCAAAAAATGAATTTAATACAAGAAAAGACAGGCATGAGTTCTTAGGCAGGGGTTACATTGGAATTGACGCATTCGGATATTTAGTCAATGACAGCAGGTTTGAAAATACTCCCATGATTCTCGAGGTCCCAGGAGAGGCGGAGGATTTTAAGAAAGAGATACAAAATCTGAAAAGACTCATGAAAAAAAAATGATGAAAAAAACTCTTTTTATTTTCATCATCATATCACTCTCTGTGTTCATATATGCGCAGAATTATTTTGATGAATTTTTGGAAAATAAGCTCTTTGATAACAGACTCTCCGAACAAGGGTATTACAAAACCGTTGAGATAGATGAATTAAACGGAGTTGTCTTTTTTAAGACATACTTTAATGAATACATAATAAGCGTTGATTCTGTTTTGATGCTGAACACATATCTTGAGAGAAAAAATAAAAAGTATGTGAGCGAACTCTTCAAAGAGAATGCCATTAGGGCGATTGAATCCAATTCGCAGGAGAGCGGACTTATAGGCGACATTGACCTGCCCATCACCTTCGGAAAAATGTCATCACTCTTCGGTGAGGGGGGAAAGCTCATTGTGAACGGCTCTGAGAGGGTTGAATACACAGGGTCAAAGACTTTTGACCTTTCAGTTCTTGATACTACAACATCTTCCACATCTCTTATTCCGGAGTTCATACTTTATCAACACTTAATTGTGAATGTAACAGGCACTGTGGGAGACAGAATAAAAGTGAATTTAAACCATGATTCCGAATCCGAGAAGGAATCGGACAATAAAGTCAAAGTTGCATATCAGGGCATTGACGATGACATTCTCCAGACGATTGAGGCAGGAGACGTGGATTTGTCTCTTCCGGGAATAAAACTTATAGGAGGAACTCCTCAGCATAAGGGATTATTCGGCATAAAGGGTTCCGGACAAGTCGGAGGCGTCAATTTTACGGCAATAGCGAGCAAACAGACAGGAGAGAGCGAACAAAAGCAGTTTGTCGGGAATACAAAGCTTGACTCTATGAAACTGTATGATACTGAATATGCAAAGAACAGATTCTTCTATCTCGGACTCTCTTCAACCGACAGTATAATCCAGCTGAATGTTTTTAAGGATGACGGTATAGGAACGAATAATGACGAACAGGGAGCAGTTGAGGGAAGAATAGTCTATCTGCCGGGAGCTTATGACTCATCCATGTTTGAAGGCATGTTCACTCTTCTTAAGAGCGGAGACAATAATGATTATTATTATAATAAGAGCGGTCAGTTTATTGAATTTTTATCGACACTTGCATCGAATGAAGTCATAGGAGTATCATATATTGTCAAGAGATCTGATAATTCAATAGATACTGTGGGAAGTGTTGAATATACTGAAGGGGACACTCTTGTCATGAAGGCGATTAAACAGAAAGATGATTATCCTTCCTCTTTAACCTGGCAGTATATGATGAAGAATATATATACTTTCTCTTCAAGAAACATTATTCCTGAATCATTTGTCATGACTGTTAAGAAGGTGAATTACGCATCTGGAGATGATTATGAAATTGAAAATGAAAAAACATATTTAAAAATACTCGGACTTGACAATAATGATGACGGAAAGGTTGATTTAAACTATGTGAATTTCGACAGGGGATACATCTTTTTCCCACAGCTTCTCCCGTTTGCATCAGAGAGCTTGAATGAGCCGGACTCCATAATCTATACTTCTCAGGAGACAGGCACTTACATAGGAAGACTCTATTACCTCAATATTTCATTCCGTGGCTCCCAGTCAATGTATTCTCTCGGAGTATTCAATGTACTTGAGGGGAGTGAAGTGGTGAAGATTAACGGACGCACTTTAACAAAGGATACGGATTACACTATTGATTATGAATACGGAATAGTCAATTTCATGACTGACGAAGCGAACCTTCCAAGCGCTGAGATTACAATTGATTATCAGTACTCTCCGTTCCTCTCTCTTGCTTCAAAGAATCTTCTCGGGCTTCATCTTGACTATTCTTTTTCAGATAAAATTACATCAAATTCAAATTGGCTTTATAATACGCTTTCCTACAAACTTGAGGATTATCCCCGCCTCGGTGAGGAGCCGCAGGAAGCCCTTGTGGGCGAGTTTGATATAACTTACACTGACAAATATTATGGCATTACTGATTTGGCAAATATACTTCCATTCTATTATTCGGATTCTCCTTCTGCTTTGTCAGTCTCTACAAAAGCCGCAGTATCATATCCGAATCCCAATTCCACAGGAAAAGCATTTATAGACAATATGGAGTCAGTACTCTCCTCTAATGATATTTCAATAGACAGAAAATCTTGGGTTTGCGGCTCGCTTCCTACTGCTTTCAATGCTACCGACCTGTCAGATGATTATTTCTGGTACAATGACAGGGAGACACTCGGGAATATAAACGAACTACTTCCGAATTTGGACAAAAACGATGATGTATCAATACTGAACATATCAATGAAATTGAATACTGCATCCGCAGAGAACACTTTTGTCAGCTTCACTCAGTCCATATCCCGCACAGGAGTGGATATGTCTGACATGATGTTTTTAGAAGTGTGGGTTAAGGGTGATGACGGAGTGCTGACAGTTGAAATAGGAAAGAACATCACTGAAGACATGGTGAGAAAGGATAAGAACAATAATGTTGTAAGCCCTGATAATATTCTTCAGACAGAGGATGCGAATAATGACGGAATTCTTGATGTGAACGAAGACAGCGGTCTTGACGGCGTGACAGGAGGTGATTCGGAGAGTGTCGCGGGTGACGACGGAAATGACGATTACAGATATGAATCCGCAAATCCGGATGATTATTCACAGATAAACGGAACAGAAAACAATAATGCTCTTGATACAGAAGACCTTGACAGAGACGGCTCTTTGAATACAAATCTCGATTTATTCAGATTCACTGTCAACCTTGAAAATACAAATAACCTCGTATATGAAAATCTGAACACAGGGTGGAAGCTGTACAGAATACCTATCACTTCCTCCAATGTCGAGATAGTGGGAAGTCCCGATTTGAAATATATCAAATACTCCAGAATATATTGGAGCATGGCTGACAAGAGCGACACTCTTTCAATTTATCAGATAGCAGTTGTTTCTAACAAGTGGAAAAATTATTCTTCTATAAATACTGCTGAGGAAAAATTCTATGTGGGCGCGAAGAACAATCAGACAGACCCGGACTATGAGCCTCCGTATGACCCGGGAACTGACTATTCAGGCAAGGCGAAGCGCGAACAGTCAATGGTTCTTTATATTGACAATCTGCTTCATTCCGAGGGAGGCAGAGTCTTTAAAGTGCTCAGCGTGAAGGATTCATACGAGAGGTATGAAAGAATGTCAATGTATTATAAATCGACCAATTCGGATTCCCTCACTCTCTATTTTAAGTTCGGAGGAGACTCCCTTAATATGTATTATTTAAAAGTCAGGCCTAAGAGCGAATGGACATATTTGGAAATCCCTCTTGAATCTCTTGTTTTGCTAAAAAGAGATAATATTGATTCTTCAGGCTGTGAAGAAGGAATATACGGATTTTCAGGAGCGCCCTCTCTTACGAATATAAATTACATTGAATTCATGGTTATGAATAATTCGAATCTACCTGTAACAAGCGAAATTTGGATAGATGACATAATGCTTTTAAATCCCAAAAGGGAAGCTGGGACTGCGGGAGACATATCAGCATCATTCTCTCTTCCTGAACTTTTCAATGTATCATTTTCAGCTAATTACAGGAATCCGTTCTTTGTCACAATAAGCGAAAAGACAGGTTCGGGAAATACGAACAGCGGTTACCACATCAATGCATCTCTCAATGGAGAGAAGCTTCTTCCTGAATTTTTCGGTGTGTCCGTACCTGTTTCATATTCCCGCAGTCCGTC
>DCUY01000020.1 GCA_002327905.1 Caldifarciminota bacterium UBA2202
GTGCGTCTTCGCATGGTGGCGTCTTCATCATTTGATTATTCAACTTTAAATAGCTTGTTGTTAATTCCTTTATCAATCTTCACATTCTTATATCTAATCACCATCTCTTTATTTCCATATTTTGTTTGGGTGCTGATTTTCATCTCTTTCATATATCTCTTACCATTCATTTCACCATACTGGAATATTACCTTTGACGAACCTTCGTTCATATTCATTTCCTGAAAAATCATGTCCCCATTTTTCATGTTTATTCCGACTTTGACACCGGTGACTCCGCCCATCATCTCTTCATTATATTTAATTGTAGCCACATTATTTGAGTAATCCAAAACTTCAAACCCGTTTTTTTCAATAAATCCTTCTGCCATGGTCTTTGCATCAGTTTGTTTATAGCTCATCCCCTGCATTGCAGTTCCTTTGACCCATTTTTCTTTACCGGTCTTAGTGTATGTTCCGCTTGTGTCTTGAACAATTACCATATCCTCTATTCCGACTGTTTTATTCCCTTTAATCTCTATTCTGCTCTGTTTGTCCTTCTGATACAATTTGGTTGTGCCAATAACTTTGCCTCCATCCTCTATCTCAATTTCACACTCGAAAGTTTTGTATGGATTGCTTTTAATAGATGCTATCTGATTCTTAAATTCCTCCACTGTCATCTTTGTGGAAGAAAATACATTTATAAAAATACATAATATTAAGACTATTGAAATTCGATTTAAATTACTTTTCATTTTTCCTCCATATAATTATATTTATCTCTCTTTAAGTGGCGTGATTTAATACTTCCTTCTTTTTTTCTCATGTTTCCCGACTTTTATTTAAATATTTATTATATTTCAATAATTAAATTCAAAATAAATTATATTAAATTAAATCATTTTTGTCAATACCCGCTCTGCATATCGCTTTATTGACAACGGATTCTCTACTCTAACATCATATCCCGCATCTTTTAACATCTCCGCTGTCCGTATGTAATATGTCCCTGTCGCTTCCATTGTCACTCTGTCTCCTTCTCTTCTAAGACGCTTGTCTAACTTCTTTATCCCAATCTTGCTGTTCTCGTATATCTCGTGCCAACGACATTCCCCATCATACAGCACTACATCCAACTTCTCCTTCGATACGTCTATTCCTATTGACTTCATTTCCGTTCCTCCTTATCATTTAGTTGTTCTTTTGGCGGCTTTCTCCGTGCTACCGATCATCGTATTCAGGCTTCTTGCCAAACGTACTGTTCTGTATCTCGGAGTGGGGAAGTGGGAACAACATTGCGAACGGTCTTTAAGACCCATGACACGAATGTTCTGTTCCACTTCCCTCCGCCGCTTATTACTCTAATCCTTCTTTTATTACTTTGCAATACCATGAAATTTACTATACGATGACACTTATTCTGGGGACGGAGTATACTTTATACTTTTTATTGATAGATGCTTCACAGTAGAATAGTGATAAGAGGCGTTTGGAATGACAGAAAAGACAGGTAATGGGTAAAAGGTAAAGGGTAAAAGAGATGAATAGAAGTAAGGAGATTGCTTCGCAGTGCTCGCAATGACGATTTTNNTTTTGATATTTCTCTTGCTCATGGCTCATGGCACACGGCCTCTTTGTCTTGCCCATGGCGCACGGTGCGTCTTCGCATGGTGGCATCTTCGCCTTTGTCTTTTCTTGTTTTTTGCTCACGGCTCATGGCACACGGCATACGGTACACGGCTCACGGCTCTTTGTACTCTTCTTCTTAAACCCATTCTATATTGTAGATTATTTCATATTCGCCGTCATCAAGCATCTTTTTGACACTTCATTCATCTTCATATCCTTGCCTCCAGCCATCTCAACGGTTTTCTTGGAGAATCCGTAGCACGCTCCCGGACGCCAGTCCAAAAACATTTCCGGAAGTTTGATTTAATCTGAGCGGTATTTTTATCAGGCGTCGGAACAGTAACCTCACCGCTTGTGAAAAACCTGTCCCAAAGCTTCGGATAGTTTTTTAGAACAAAAGAGAGATTTGCCATCCTGAAGAACACTTTATAGAGGGTATTTAAACTCCTGTCTGTTATGTACGCATACATTTCAGCAGTGCTTGTTATTTTATCTGCATTAAGTTCCCTGCTTAATGCATACACCATCTGCTTAAAAACTTCAAACGGATAATTGCTAAGACTGAGAAGAGGCGATGTCCACACTTTTGCGCTATCGAAAGAGAACTTGGATATCAATGTCTTCCAAAACTCTTCACCTTGAGTCTTTAGAATATATTCTTTTGCACAGATGAAATTCACTCCTCTGGCTCTTATTTCCTGCTCCATCATGCCTCCTTCTGATTATAATTAATTTTACTCCTGCGCTTCGCTATTGCCAATATATAATACTCGTGCCATAAATGATTTAATTTTATTTGAATATAACTCTTGACATAATAATAAGAAAATCATATTATATTCAAATGGGAAAAACGCAAAAAATTTTAATTATTGAGGACAATAAGGATATCTGCGAACTTATAGAGATGATATTGTCAGATAAATATGATGTTGAATTCAGAACTGAAATAGAGGATGTTCTAAAGAATTTTGACATGAGTTCTTATGATCTCGTCATATCCGATTATCTTATAGGCAACAGAAGCGCAGAGGCGATTGTCGAAAAATTTCCAAAGAAAAGATATGTAATAATCACCGCACTCTCAACACAGAATCCTCATCTGAAAAAACTTGTGAGTCTTCCTAATATTTCATATATGCAGAAGCCTTTTGAACTGTCGGATTTCACAAATCTCGTTGATTCCATTATAAATTCAAAATAGTCGTATTTATTGCATGAAATAAAAAAGGGGCTTATATAAGCCCCTTTTTTGAGGTACAATGAATTTCTACTCTATGTCTTTAATGATGTGCGGAGTTATGAAAATAAGAACTTCTTTTTCACTGCTTGTTGAAGCGTCATTCTTGAACAAGTGACCGATTATCGGTATTGCCCTTAGAAGCGGCAGTCCGCTTTCATTTCTTGTCTCTTCAGTAAGCATGAATCCGCCCATAACTACTGTCTCTCCGTCAACAACCATTTGCACTGTCTTTGCCTGTGTGATATTTATCGTCGGTCCCAAATCTTCATTTGTTACAGTTGAAAGCTCTGCCTCTATTTCAAGTGTTATGTCCTTTGTCGAATTGACATGCGGCACAACATTCAGAATAGTACCGACAGTGTACTTTGCACTTGTTACAGCTCCGTCAGCTCCTGTTGATGTGATAAAGAACTCCCTTCCGCCGAGTATCTCTGCAACAGTATTGTTTGTTGCGGTAATTCTCGGATTGGAGACTGTCTTTGATTTTCCCAATGCCTCCATAGCGTCAAGAGTCGCATTTATCTGGGCAAAATCGCGCAGTGTTCCTATGTTCACAGTTCCGCCTGTTGGAGAGGACTCATTGAGATTGATGCCTCCGACAACCTGTCCGTATCCGACATTCTCAAGCGACCATGATATGCCCAAACTCTTTGCATTGGTTTTGTAAATTTCAACCACTTTAACAACTATTTCAACCTGAATGTTCTTCTTATCAAGCTCTTCTATTATTTTCAAAACTTTATTATGAACATCAAGAATATCCTTCACCACTATTGAATTTGTTCTGTCATCCATAGTGATTATGCCTCTCTTTGATAAAACCGGCCTCAAAGCGGCCGCCATGACATTCGGCTTCGCAAATTCAAGCTTGTAAACCTTTATATCAAGAGGAAGAGCATCCTGCATTGCAGTTTGTTCTTTTGAAAATTCCGTGAATGTTCCCACTCTTATCATGTTGGGATATTCATCATAAGTGAGTCCCGCAAGTCTTGCAACCATGTCAAACAGGTCCTTCCAAGGCACATCCTTGACATGAACTGTGACTTTTCCAGCCACCTGATTGGACATAACAAGATTGACTCCCACATACTCCGCAATTCCTCTGAGAAGAGTCACTACATCCGCATTTTCAACATCAAGTGTGATAAGATATTCGCTCTTGGTGTCAGTGATGCTCCCTGATGTCTCCTTTGATGTCGGAGAATTCAAAGATGCCTTCCATACAGGCATATCGGATATCGAACTCTTGTCAACAGTTATAACAATATCATTTCCTCTGTACTCTTTTGAATACTGGTATTTGTCGTCGATTTCCACCATAATTCTGAGGAAGTTTGTTTCAAAGTCCTTGATTATCTCTATAGATTTTACTCCTGATCCGTTCTCGACCGTATAGAAGCCTCCGGGAAGCCCGTTGTCAATTGCTATAAGGTCAAAGACTATCACATTTGGAGATGTGATGGAGAAATCAGTGAAATTCGCAACTTTATCAAGAGAAAGTTTAACTTCCGTCTTTCCTGTAACTGTGCTGACCTCAATGTCATTGAGGAGTCCCAATGCAGAGAGATTCAAAACTGCAAATAGCACCGCGGTTAAAAGAAAAAATCTTCTTAACATTTATAACCTCACTTTTTGCTCTTTTTAACGATATTTTTATTCATTCGTATGACTTTGTTGCGAACTACGCCGTATTCGTCAAGCTTGAATATTACGGAATCAGGTTCAACTTTTAGAAGCATTCCGTTCTTTATTTTTTCACCTTCAAAGAACACAAATCCCATTCCGCTCGCATCCTTCAAAAGCGCCACTTTGCCGTTTTTGCCTTTCAGCATTCCATAGTATGATGCACTTTCAATATCAATGCTCGCCTGTTTGTCTCTCTGCATGTCAAGAACAGAGACGAACGGGTCTCTTTCGTATTTTGATTTGTATGCGTATGTCTCCACTACAAAAGGAAGCCCCTTTGTTGAATCGCTCATCAATGAATCCAAAATGCTCATATTTGTATCTGTCTTCTCCGCAGCTTCAGGCTCTGCTTTCTTCTCCTCATTCTGAGCAAGAAGCATTATCTCGCCTGTATTCACTGTTGGTTCTATCGGTTTATCCTGTTTTGCAACAAACAATCCTGTGATTTTCTGTATTGCCGCATTAACAGGATTGCCTTTTGAGCAGGATGGCAATACAAAGAGAATTATCAGTAAAACTGATATTATGATATTATTTTTTCTTTTTGTCATTTTTAACATCCTCTTTTTTAGTTGCCGCTCCGGGACCTTTGTAAAAAGTCGACAAAGAGACAATCGCCTGAATAGTGTATAGGTTTTCCGATTGTTCCTTAAGCGGTTTAATGGAAATATCATTAACCTTTGCTATACGTTTCTGATTTCCCACATCAGTCAAAAATGCTCCGAGTGAAGCATAAGTCGCCTGAATTGTAAATTCCTGATTCACGCTTGCCTGCTCATTTGTCACAGTCATTCCTATAGGATGAATATTCATTATTTTTACATTATTTTTATTTGCATAGAGAGTGACTGTATCTATAATCTGTTCAAGAAGTTGTGAATCGGGAAGCATTTTGTTTGCTATCTTCAACTGTCCTTCAAGAACTTTAATTCTGTCAATGTAATCAGCCATTCTCGTGACGACTTTTCTTGCCTCATTAACCTGCGTATTTACATTGTCGAATTCTCCCTTCAGTGTCGATATCTGGGATGCGTTCTTTGAAAAGTCAAATTTCCAATAGAGAAAGAGGACTCCGACAAGAACTACTCCTCCGATGATTAATTTCATCAAATTTTTCTTATCCATGCTGCCCCCTTTACTGTTTGAATCCTGCATTTATTTCAAAGGATATTATGTCATATCCGCCTTCCGGCTTATTGACTATATCCTTCAAGACAAATGCATCATAGTAGTCTGTTTGGTTTTTTAAGTTTGTCATCAGATCCGTTATCATAAGATTTGAGAATGTCTTTCCTTTAATTACCACCTTCTTATTCTTTATGGTCAATTCCTCTATCCAAAGATAATCAGGCAGGTTTGCAACAAACATATCCAAAACTTTGGCATAGGTGAATTTTCCCACTACGAGCTTCTTTATCGTCTCAATCTTAGAATTTATCTCCGCCTCTTTCTGCTTCATTGCATCAACTTTGGCGACCTCTTCTTTAAGCTTTTTGAGCTCTGTCTGCTTCTCATTGATTTTTTTGTTCAACTGGTTCACTGAACCGACTTGAACAAAGTGAATGATAAACAGAACTATTAAAAGAAGTATGGCGCCTCCGGCTACTGCAAAGAATGCAAAGTTTGTCGGAAATTTTATTGAGACTCCGGAAAATCCCATTTCCGGTTTCTTTCGCTTGCGTTCCTCTTCCGGCAGAAGATTTATTTCTATCATTTTTTACCTCTTTGTTACGACCTTAAGCTCAATCCGATAGACGGCACCAATAAAGGAGACATCTTTTCAATTTCATCAATGGCAAAGAGCCCTTCCTTTATTTTGACATTTTTAAACGGATTCATTTTTTCTACTTCAACATCAAATCTCTCTTTGAAGTATTCAATAATTCCCGGAGCATTCGAACCGCCTCCGGAAAGGAATATTTTGTCTATTTTGTCTCTGTTGGTGAATGGAACAGCTCTTTCAACATTTATGCAGAGTTCGTCATAAAACTGTTCAAGACCCTCTTTCACTTTGTCATCCGCAAGCTCGTCCACTTTTTCTCCCTTGAAGACCCTGTCAATCTGATCTTTGGTCGCTCCCGGAATCTTCTGAAGACATGATTTTATTGCAGTGGCGACATCTCTTGTGAAGAGATTGTTTGTGCCCTGAATAAAACTTAATATTGTTGTTTCATATCCTATATGCACAAGTCCGTGAACCTCATTCGGCTTCGCCTCATAATTCATTTCATAGCAATTCTGGATTGTGAATGCAGGAACATCTATCACATACGGATTCAGCTCCATATCTTTAATGAGACCGACGAACGGGAGAAGTATCTCTTTCTTTGCGGCAACGAGAAGAACATCTATTTTCCCCTCTTCATCGCTCGGTCCGAGAACTTTATAGTCAAGCTGAACATCCTCAATACTGTAAGGAATATTGTTTTCAGCCTCCTGCTTTATCAAAATAGCCAATTCCGCATCCTTCATCTGGTCCATCTTGAATTTCTTGACAATCACTCCCCTTCCGATAATGGCTGTAGATACATCTTTCTCTTTAACATCTTTTGATACAAGAAGGTTTTTAACGGAATCTACAAGTTGCAGACGGTCCATTATTTCTCCGTCCGCGATTGCAACATCGGAGAGCTCTGTGACTCCGTAATCCTTTAGAATAGGATCCCCGCTGGACAAATCAAGAATTGTATACTTTATGAATGAACTTCCAATGTCCAGACCAAGCAAACTTTTCTTTCTTTTTTTGATACCCATAAAACCACCTTTGTTAACCTTCAATAAATTTTTTTATTTCTTTTCCTTCTATATACCATCTCTTGCCTATCTTCTTGCCTTTAAGAAGCTGATAGCGGAGATGTTTCCTTACTGTCTGTTCTGTGACATTAAGTATCTCAGAGACCTCTAATACATTGTATAGCTTGTTTTCATCTATCTGTTTTGGTGAAACTGCCATAAATTCCTCATGCTTTTTATGTTTTTTTGTATGTTTCTAGTTTTTTATACATACTTGCATATAGTTATACACAATTTATCCACTTATGTCAAGAGGCAAATACGATTTTTTTTGAATTTCTTTTTTGCCCATTGTGAATAACTATTTGCCTGTTAGAATGCGGTAAAACACCAATTATATCTGTCGATATGAATATGTCTTAGAGAAAAACAGATAAAGGCTCACTTTAAAAGCAGACAAAATGTGGATAACTTTTTTTTACTGCTCCTGAATTATGAATTCAATTCTTCTATTCTTTGCTCTATGCTCTTCAGTTTCATTATCTGCAATATTCATTGTCTCTCCGAACCCTTTCGTCAATATGCGAGATTCATCTATTCCCTTCATCACCAAATAATCTTTTACGGACTCTGCCCTCTCCTTTGAGAGGGAAAGGTTGGCATCTGCCTTTCCTTTGTCATCAGTGAAACCCTGTATTTCAATCTTCACCTGACTGTTTGCAGTCAGAACAATTACTGCATCATCAAGTATCGAGAATGACTCTTTCGTAAGGTCTGCACTGCCTGACTTGAAATTGACATTCTTCAATGACACTCTTCCGCCCTTCTTAAGCATATAAATATTCATTATAGTAGTCTTTGCTTCTTCAACTGTTACAAGATAAACCCAATCAGCATAGCCCTCAAGCGTCGCCTTCATCATATATGTGCCGGGCATGAGTTCAACTTGATAAATTCCTGTGCTTTCATCTGTCGATATCAGACTGCTTTCAATGCCTTCAATTTCAATTTTCGGGAATACGGATTCCTCCGTTGTCCTGTCAACCGCTCTTCCTGTAAGTATGCCACAGTTTTCAATGGACTCCATGTCAAAAAACACCACATCCGTTTGATTTGATTTTATCTCTATGTCTCGCACCATTGATTTGCATTCATCTGACATTGCCTTAATCTTGTATTTTCCGGCAGGAAGCTCTATCTTCTTATTTCCGTCTTCAACAAACACCGGAGGAAGAGATGAATCCATAAATTCAATTACTCCGTCAACAGGTTCATCGATTTCGGAATCCAATATGTTCACCACTATGAAGCCGGGATTTGATTTTTTATTTATTTTTAATGATTTGAAATCAAAAAAGCAGTTCATTCCTATTTCAAGTCTGGGCCTGAGATTCGGGTCGCCTGCTGTGAAGAGTTCAAGATGAGTCATAGCCGCATTGAATGAAAAATCTCCATATTTGTAATTCATTCCTGCATTTACATCTCTTCCATCAACATCTGCTTTTATAGACAGGCCTTTATATACGGGAAACTCAATTCCTCCGAAAAATCCAAACATGAATTCATTTGCAATGCTTCCGGAAAGATATGTGTCTGTAAAGAGCGGGACCGTTGAGAGGTATCTCCCCCTTCCATATCCGATAAATTCTCCTCTTCCTATTCCAACTGTATATTTCCCGAATTTACCGAGATTTTCTGTTGCAACTACATACGCGCTGAAAACATCGGATGACCTGTTTTGATATGAATAGTCAGTTAGTCCTGAATTTACAGTACTTCCTCCTCCGCCTTCGTCAATGAATCTGTTATAAGTAATGTTTTTCATCCCCACTGAGATTGACGGAGTTCTTGAAGACTCTTTCAGGAGAAGAACCTGAAACTGCAAAGCATAGTCCTTGTATGTATACATATGCAGAGTAACATCCATCATGTCAAAGAGTCCGTATGAGAATGCAAGATTGTAGTCATACCCGACTCTGTCTTCAAGAAATTTCACTGCAAAGGAATTATATAGAGAGACATTTGTCAGTCCGGAATTCAGAATCTCCGCAGTCGGCACGGTTATTATTTCAGAAGGTTTTGCATTCAAGGCAAAAACCAATATCGGAATTAATACTATAAGGATAAAGATTATGAAAAATTTCTTCATCAAAACTCCCATTTTAATTTTTTTCTCATTGTTGTAAATTATATCAAAATTTTTATTAAAGTCAATATTCCAAAAACATATTCATTCTGTAATGAAAACATTTCACTCTTTCTATTGAAAAAAACTGTTGATAGTATAAAATCATTAAATTGCAAATAAAACAAGGAGTGAAAAAATGGTAAAGCACATTGTCATGTGGACAGTTAGAGACGGAGTTTCAGGCAAAACAAAAAAGGAGAATACGCTAAAGCTCAAGGAGATGCTTGAGGCATTAAAGCATAAAATCCCGTTTATCAAAAAACTTGAAGTGGGGATAAACTATGCTGTTGACGATGCGGCTTACGATGTTGTTTTGTACTCGGAATTTGAGAGCAGGGCAGACCTTGAAGCGTATGTGGTGCATCCTGACCATCAGGCTTTGAAGGATTTTATCATAAATATACGCGACAAGAGGTGTTTTGTGGATTATGAAACCTGAAGGCCGGCTCTTTACAAAATTTCTTTTTGAGTTATACTTTTAGTGTTAAGCAAGGAGGCAATATGGCAAGGGTATTTTTTCAGTATGTAAAGAATAAGCGGATTTTGGTTATGGATATTTCCAATTTAAAAAATGCAAGAGAGAGCGAAAAAGTGATTGGCGAATGCGAAGATATGATAGAAAGACTTCCATTGAAATCCGTCCTTCTGATGACTGATGTGACAGATTCATCTTACGATATGATCGGAATAGAGAGACTGAAAACATTTTCAAGGAACACAACTCCTTTCGTTCTTGCAAGCGCAGTTGCCGGAGCAATTGATGAGAAAAAAATGGTGATTGAAATTCTTGAAAGAATCTCCGGAAGAAAGATAATGCCTTTTGACTCTGCTGAAGATGCTCTGGATTATCTATCTTCATTCTGATTTTCTCATTGCATTTTTTCCGCCAATCCATTATAATGAAAAGGATTTCACATAAGTGTGATCACTATTTTAACTAAGGAGATCTCATGGACAAAAGTTCTGACCTCTTTTATTTCATGAAGCCGACTCAGTCAAAACACATTGCAGATTATCAGCCGGATTCTATTGTCAGCAAGACTCTTATTGACAAAAGAAGCGGCACAGTGACATTCTTTGCTTTTGACGAAAATCAGGGACTATCCGAACACATTTCCCCTTTTGATGCAATTGCCATTATACTTGACGGAGAGGGAGACATTAAAATCAATGGGAAAAAGTATGTGGTCAAAGAGGGAGAGATGATTGTCATGCCAGCCTCAAAACCTCATTCGATAAAAGCAAGAGTCAAGTTCAAAATGTTTTTGATAATGATTAAGGCGTAATAACGTTTTTTTTAAGATGTACAGAATCCTTGAATCGCAGAACCTTTTTGAGATGTTTGAAAACAGCGTCAAGGTTCACTCAAAGCTTCCCTGCCAGACATACAGGCTCGGGAATGGAGACTGGCACACTCTCTCTTATGAAAAAACACTGAAGAATGTGCGGAGACTCGCATCCTCTTTAAAAAAAACAGGAATTAAAGAGGGAACTCATGTTCTTCTATTTTCCGACAACAGATATGAGTGGATAACAGCTGATTTGGCGCTTTTGTCCCTCGGAGCAATTGATGTCCCACGCTCCACAACGGCTCCTATACGCGAACTCTCTTTCATAGCGAGCCATTCAGATGCCGAATATGCAATAATCGAGAATGAATCCATTTATGACTCAGTGAAATCAATTCTGCCAGATGAGAAGATATTTACATTTGACAAGTCCATAAGATTTACATGTATAGAGGATATGATGCAGAGCGGAGACGAGGATTTTGAATTTCCTGAAATAAAGAAAGAGAATCTCGCAACTATAATTTACACATCAGGCACGACAGGCAATCCTAAAGGAGTCATGCTGACGCAGGGAAATTTTATGCATAATGTCAAAGCAATTACTCCTTTAATACACTTTAAACCCTTTGGAAAGAACGGCGAGAGATCTTTATCCATCCTTCCGGTGTGGCATGTCTTCGAAAGAACATACGAATATGTGTGCCTTGCGGGTGGAGCTGAAACATGCTATTCAAATGCAAAAAATTTTGCAAGTGATCTGAGGGAGATGCGACCCACAGTCATGTCCGCCGTGCCGAGAATATGGGAACATATTTACAGAAAGGTTATTGACAATATAAGAAGCCAGAAAGCAACCAAAAGATATTTATTCTATTTTTTCATCACTATAAGAGAAAAGATGCTTTGGTCATACAGAACTCTTATAAACAGAGACACTGTAATTTACAAAGAATCATTTTCCGGCAGATTATGGAAACTTTTTCTATCCGCTTTCTCTCTGATTCTTTTGTCAGTTCCCGGGCTCTTGGGTTATTTTGTATTGGCTCCGGTTAGACAGGCTGTGGGAGGAAGACTCCGCGCATTTACAGGAGGCGGGGCAATACCGAAATACATTGACAATTTTTATAATACTGTCGGAATACCTCTTCTGAATGCATTCGGAATGACAGAATGCTCTCCCGGAATTTCATCAAGAAAATTCGACTGGAACTTTCTCTACACAGTAGGAGTGCCTTTTGAATTCACGCAGATTAAAGTGACTGATGACAATGGAAATGAGGTTGAAGAAGGAGAAAAGGGAATTGTTTGGGTCAAAGGGCCTCAGGTGATGAGGGGATATTATAACAATGAATCTGAAACAAAGAGGGTCCTGACTGAAGACGGCTGGCTCAACACAGGAGATGTGGGCGCATTCACATCAAGAAAGAATCTTATAATTCTCGGAAGAGTCAAAGACACAATAGTGCTTCTCGGAGGAGAGAATGTGGAGCCGACCCCTATTGAAGAAAAGCTTGAGGAGAGCGAGTTCATAACCCACGCAGTTGTTGTGGGAGATGATGAGAAGGACATTGGAGCCCTTGTTGTGCTTGAAGAAGAGCGCATAAAAAAACTGTTTGAAGAATGGGGCGAGGACTATAAGAATTTTGATGATGCCCGCAAAAACAATAAGCTGATGGAATTTGTAAGAGAACAGATAGAAAAGTATGTCAACAGTTCGAAGGATTTTCATCCTTTTGAAAAAATTAAGAGTTTCAGAATATTGCCTGAAAAATTCATGATAGGAGCGGAGCTCACTGAATCTCTTAAAAAGAAACGGCTTCTAATAAAAAACAAATATGAAGCAACTATCAAAGATATGTACAAAAAGTAGAATTACGGCGGCTTTAACTATTTACAAATTGCAGAATTGCATATAGAATCATTGTATGATTTCAAGAAAATATCGCAATCGAGTCTTTTTCCACTGCTCAAAAAATCAAAACAATAAGACGGTTATCCTCCTTCACGGTCTCGGAGGCACAAGCTTTGCATTTAGGAAAATTTTTGCTTCTCTGTCAAAGAAGAATATTTCCTTTATTGCTCCAGACCATCCTTCACACGGAAAGACATTTGAAAATGATTTCAACAGATATATCGACGAATTAATTAATTTTATGGATGAGAACAGGGTCGAGAGAGCTGTGTTGATTGCGCACTCTTTCGGAGCATGCTTTGCGGAGATGCTCTTCGAGAGAATGCATAATAGAATTGACGGAATAATGCTTGTAACGCCTCTTCTTGAGGTTAAAAGACAGACAAAGTCAACAGGGCTTTTCACATATACTCATAAATGGATTTTTGATTTTGCGGGAAATCTGATGTCATATCTCCCTCAGAGGTGGAGGTATCCTGATTATGCGTCTCTCAGGAGAAAATTATATCCTTTCTATTGGATATCCGACATGACTCACTGCAACATAAGAGAATATTTCAAAATTCAGTCCTTTGTCTCTGATAAAAGAATGACGAATATTTCATTTATTGAAAACTCCATAGTGTACCTCGGAAAATCCGATGTGATAACTTTTGCTGATTTAACCAAGTCTCTTGTCTTCAAATACGCAAAAAGGGTGACAATACACGAGGGAGACCATTTGTACCCTCTTAAAGAATATCCTATATTTGAAAAAGAGGTCTTTGCTTTTTTAGAAGAGAATAAATATGTTTGAGCCATTAAGGCATCTAAATCCTGTTCTCCTTGCTCTTATTGCAGGTATATTCACTTGGAGTATCACTGCTCTGGGAGCCGCATCAGTATTCACGGTGAAATCATTCAGCCAAAGATTAACTGATGTAATGCTCGGATTCGCCGCAGGTGTTATGATGGCCGCAAGCGTTTGGTCTCTCCTAATACCTTCTATTGAAATTTCCCAGCAGCTTCATTACATAAAATGGATCCCTCCTCTTGTGGGATTTCTATCAGGAGCGGCATTTTTAAGACTATTGGACAGATTAATGCCTCATCTTCACATAGGATTCGACAGTCCTGAGGGAATCCCCACCAAGTTGAATAAGCAGTGGCTTTTGGTTCTCGCAATAACTCTTCACAATATTCCCGAGGGGCTTGCAGTCGGAGTCGCATTCGGCTCATTGGCGGCAAACCTCTCTGCTCAGTCATTTGAAGGAGCAATCGCCCTTGCAATAGGAATAGCAATTCAAAACTTTCCGGAGGGAATTGCAGTGGCTCTTCCTTTAAGAGGAATGGGCATAAGCAGAAATAAAGCATTTCATCTCGGACATCTTTCAGCTTTAGTCGAACCTTTATTCGCAGTGATAGGAGCATCCCTTGTCTTCATTTTTCTTCCTATTCTTCCTTACGCTCTATCCTTTGCCGCAGGAGCTATGATATATGTTGTAGTCGAAGAAGTGATACCGGAGAGTCAGAGAAACGGAAATACAGATATAGCTACAATTTCCACTATCATCGGATTTGCAGTAATGATGCTTCTTGATGTGGCTCTGTAAACAGGTGACAGGTAGCAGGTAAAAAGTAAAGGGTAAAGGAAGCCAGACAAAGACGCCGTGAGCAAAATACAGAGTATGCTGGTGAGCTGGTACGCTGGTGACAAAGACGCCGTGCGCGGTAAGCGACTATAGACTGCTTCTATTCACCCTTTGTTTCTAACTTATTAACGTATTATTAAATGCTTCTCAGTAATTGATTGATTGTCGTCTTTAAGTTTGATAAAGTATATCCCATTTTTCAAGTGTCTGATGTCTGTTTTGT
>DCUY01000109.1 GCA_002327905.1 Caldifarciminota bacterium UBA2202
ACGGCGTCTTGAACTCTCATGCTGTGATTTCTATGCCTGCTATCTGTCATAGATCTTTTGTCTATTGACTAACATATATTAAAGTTTATAATTTATATGATGTTTAATAAATTATTATTGATGGCAGTAATTGTGTTATCAGTATCATATTTGTATTCAGATTATGTCTTATCGGATGAAAATGGAAAGACCATTGAAGCCGGAGAGTATGTGTATATTTACAACACTGTGGGTCTCGATGGATTTTCAATAGATTATAATAAGCAGTATTTTGTTGACGGAGGAATAGTAAAAGAAGAAGGGAACAGGATTTTGATAGGACGGCTAAGAGATGACCTTAAAAGCGGAACTCTTGACACAATCATATTGAATACTATAGAGGGAATGAATTACCTTGAAATGAAAATTTCACCTGTATTTTCCGACTTAAATCTTAATGAAAGGGAATCAAAAAAAGACACTATGATACGCGGTGTTCTTTCATTTGAGAGCAGAGGCAAACAGACATTGTCGGGAATTGATTCTGTAAAACTCATCGTCTCCTCTCAAAATGAAGCTGATATGAGAACATTTAATATTTTCAGCAATGATGAATCCGAAGATAACAGGACATCTCAGAATCTGAATTTTGAATTCAGTTCGGGTTCAATTCAGGATGATTATTCGGTTTCAGTGGCGCGTTATACATTATCTTTGGCGGAGACCACTTATTATGCAGGCGGATTCTCAACAAGAGTGAGGGATGAATATCCGAAGAATCTTCTGATAATAGATTCCCGAAGCAAAGTGACTGCTGACAATCTCTCTGAAGCGTACTATGACAATCGGTTTGAGACAGTAAAGACTTTTTACGAAACTCCTAACGCAAGTCTGTTCAATCTCGCAGATGACGGAATAATAGTTCTTGTAAATGTGGAGGGCGGGTATATTTTGGAGAATCTGAATCTTTTCTCATCAATAAAAGGCTATTCCGAAAAATATACTATATTCATCTTTTCAAACAATCTCTGCAAATATCTTTCACAGGAGGATTCCCGCACCTCAAGAGATTACATTGAAATGCTGTTTGGAATAAAATGTACTGAATCCTCTTCCTATGAAGAGACCGAATGTGAAGGCATCAAGTCAATGGATGATATGGAAGTGGAGAAGATGGAGAATTCTCAGGGAGAGGAGATTTCATTCATAAGGAGAGATAATTTATTTTTATTTTTGTATCTTCCAGAGAAAATAGATATTGACCAGTTGAATGCTATCAAGAGAAATTTGAAATTCAACACTGCAAAGCAGAATTTTAAGTCGCTCTCCTCAGTAGTGGATGTAGAATATCAGGGGTACGGCGAGTATTCAATTGAGATATACGGGGTATCAGGAAATATGCTCTTTTCAACTATTCTCGGAGAAATGCCTTCAACTACAAAATCCATTGATCTTTCGGAATTTCTTAAAGATGAAGACATTTACGATTCAGGAGTATATACTTATAAAATAAAAAAGGATCAAGAATGCATAAGATGCGGAAAATTCTATTTTATCTATCACTGATACTCATATTCTTTCTTCAGTCCTTCTGCGATGAGAAGACTGTTGATCTCCTTTGGGAGGAAAGAGGATTATTTGTCTTCTCATACCCGGCTGTCTTGGATGACGAATCTGATGTGAATCTCCCGTTTATGATCTATTCGTTTTCAGACGAGTTTTCATCCGTTAAAATAGATTCCTTTATGTTTTTGGAGTCAGCCGTAAAAAAAGATTATTCTTTAATAAGTTTTTACGGAAATATACCGCTCTCTATGGAGCCGTCTGTTCAGGAAAAATCATTTAACGGAGAATTCTCCGAAAGAATTATATTAAATTCAGATTCAAAAACAGTAAAGATTTTTCCCTTCCGATATAATGAATCCCAGCTCACATATTTTAAAAAAGTTAAAATATTCTTCACTCCCTCTTTTAAAAGCGGAAGAAAAGAGGAACCTGTCTATGATTATCTGATAATATGCCCTTCAGCTTATGACACTGTCTTTGAAAGATTGAAGAAATGGAAGACAAGACGCGGTTTTAAAACGCGCCTAATAACTACTGATTCGGTCTTCTTTGTCTCTTCGGGAATAGATTCCGCAGAGAGGTTGAGAAACTTCATTGTCGGCGAATATAATACATACCATTTCAAATATCTTCTTTTGGGCGGAGACAGGGCGTCCATCCCCGTAAGAAGAATGTATGCAATGGACTGCAATGCCGAATATTATACTGATGAGGATTCCATACCTGCGGATATTTACTATTCCAATCTTGAAGGAGATTTCAATTTTGACAATGACGGAATATACGGCGAGATTGAAGATTCCTGCGATTTGACGCAGGAGATTTTTATAGGAAGAATACTCTTTGACACTGTGACTTACAAACCCGGGCCTATAATGACAAGAATTATTGATTATGAGCAGACAAAAGATACGGAGCATCTTAACAGAGGCATGTTTCTCGGTATGATTCTTTGGAATCCGCCTTTTACTCCGGGAGGAGAAGCAAAGGAGATTATTTTTAATGATATTATTCCATCAGACTATCATATTAAAAAATTCTACGAACACTGGGGGCATTCGGGGAAGATAGATATTCTTGATTCAATGGACATGGGCTACGGAATAGTCAATCATAACGGACATGGCTCATTCAAGGGAATATGGGTGGATACTTTAACAAGCTTGTCGCGCGGCGACATGACGGGACTGACAAACGGCTCAAAGACTGGGCTCTTCTATTCAATCGGATGCTGGATCGGAGCGTTTGACAGAGACAACACAACATACTCTCTTCACTCAATCACGCAGAATATGCAGAATTCTCCAACAGGCGGATTCGTTTCAATAATAACAAACTCTCGATACGGGTGGGGAGCGCCCGGATATCCGGGATATGGAGTCTCGGATATGCTTGATTATAGATTTTTCACTCTGCTTTTCAATGAGTCATGCAAAGAGGGCGGATATCTTCTCTGCAAACTCAAAAGCGAGATATCATCTCTTTCAGAGGATGAGAATCTTTACAGATGGCATATATACCAATTGAATTATTTCGGAGACCCGTCAACATCAATCTATACGGGATATCCCGATTCCGTAAATATGTCATTAAAAAGAAATGAGGATATTCTTTCCGCAGTCTTCAGAAAAAGCGACGGAAGCCCTGCTGAAAATATTTTTGTATGCATATCGAAGGATACTATTTTCAGAAGAGGTTTGACTGACGCAAACGGTCTGTTTGAAGCCGACTTGTCAGGCATTGGCGATTCTCTGCTGTATATCACTGCGACAGGAACAATGGCCGCGACCATTATTGATTCATTCAACATGCTTGAAGCGGATTCCGTTTGTGTCTCTCTCAAATTCGACACCCTCTTTGCGGGAGCCGTTAATTCAATGACCTTATTCAATTCATCAATTCTGCCTCTAACTGCAACAATTAAATCAGCATTCATTGATTCGACATTTTCTGTCGGAGCGGAAGAGATTCTTCAGATTGGCTATACTCCTGTTGCTTCTATAGATAGGGCAGACACATTGACACTAAGCGTATTTGAGACTGGGCAGAAGGATACTTTTATATCTATGATAAAGCAGACAATAATAAGTTTTGACACAATTCGCTTTGACAATACAGTTTTTAAAACAACTGTTTCAAAGAATCATGAGAAGACTTTAAAGGATATGACTTTGAGGATTATGCTTAATGGAACTGCAGAAATTCTCGACACTCTTGTCTGCGGAGATTTTTCAGGAAGTATTTCGCTCTCTGAACCGACAGGAATACCGCATGGTCTTGAATATATGACTGTTGATGCATACTTGTACAAAGACGACACCCTGTTGTCGCATAAAAAAGAATACATCAATAACGGGGAGTTTTCATATTTTGATGACTTTTCATCCGATCTATCCAATTGGAAATATCACACTTCAAATTGGGTTATAAATGGCGATAATCAGCTGTACGCAGGATATGAGAATCACTATCTGAATAATATGAATGACACAATCATTTCAAATCAGTTTTTAATATATCCCGGTTCATTATGTTCCATATACATTGACGCATATCTTCCGTCTCTTGAATTTATAGGTGGCGAACCGATATTCGACCTTGACGGAATGTTTGTAAAATTGATTAAAGAAGAAACTGACACTTTCATTCTTGATTTCATAAGCTCTGGAGGGGCGCTTAAAGATGAACAGTCAATGAGAATAAAAGGATGGCGGGTATATGCGACTGAAAATCAAACTCCTGCGCACGCGAATCTTCTCTTTCAATTCATATCCGACAGTGTCATTGTTGACTCCGGAGTCTATATAAACAGCATCAAGGTGATTCCACCGTATTATTATGAAGAGACAACATCAATAACAAGGGATGATAAAAATATTATCAATAACGACAAGGTGAAATACTCCATAAACGGATTTTCAGGAGATATGGAGATTACAATCGTCGCTATTGACGGCAGAGTCATAAAAAGGTATAACTTACATGATGCTTGGAGCGCGACTCTCTCTTTTGACCAAGTTCCGAGCGGAGTTTATTTTGTAATCTTTCAATCCGGAAAAGCTTTTTTCAAGGATAAACTCATAATTTTGAAATAGTATGAAGGAAAAAATAAGTCACTATTTTTTAGCAGGACTTTTGGTTGTGGTGCCCATTGTAGTCACGGGCATATTCATTTTTTTCATAGTCAGCAAAGTGGGAGGAATGTGGAACATCATATTTCGTTCAATTCCTTATGCGAGGGATCTGCCTAATGCTGTGATAAATTTCGTGGGTCTCTTCTTGTCATTGGGACTTCTGATAGTTCTCGGGTATTTCGGACAAAATTATCTTGGCAGATTTCTTTTCAATATATCTGAGAAATTTTTCTTGTCAACTCCGATAATCAGACATATCTATTCGCCTGCAAGGGAATTGACAGACACCATACTGAACAAAAAGACAACATTCAAGAAGGTTGTTTTTGTAGAATATCTTCATAAAAATCAATATACTATTGCATTTGTCACAAATGAATCCGCATGGAAGATAAATTCAAAAGAGGCATTGACCCTTTTTGTGCCCACCTCTCCGAACCCTACGAGCGGTTTCTTTGCAGTTGTACCGAAAGATGAGGTGATTGAAGCGGATTTTACTGTTGAAGAAGCGCTGAAGATAATTGTTTCATCCGGTATGATAATAACAAAAGAGGTTGAAATAAATGATAGAAAAAATTAAGCAGATTCTAAGAAGCATATCCAAAAAGGATTTCAATTCAAAAGAGGATTTCATAAAGGGCATGATTGAAGAGACGGAGGAGAAATCCATAATTTCGGAGGATGAGAAAGACCTTGTAGAATCCATTTTTGAGCTTGAAGAGACATCAATTTCGGAAATAATGATTCCAAGGGTTGATATCCATACAGTATCATACGACGCAAGCATAAGAGATGTCATAGACCTGATAAACAAGACAGGAAAATCAAGAATACTTGTCTATCAAAATAAAGTTGACAATATTGCCGGAATCATTTATGCCAAAGACATACTCAGGTTTTTTGATTATGAAGGAAATATGAGGGCGATTGAGATTGTAAGAGCACCCTATTTTGTGCCAGAAACAAAATCGGTGCTGTCATCCCTGAGGGAATTTCAGAAAAACAGAATCTCCATAGCAGTTGTAATAGATGAATACGGGGGAGTCGCAGGCTTGGTTACCATGGAAGATATTATCGAAGAGATAGTAGGAGAGCTACAGGATGAGCTTGATAAAGAAGAGGTTGATTATAAAGCAGTATCTGAAGATACATATCTTGTAAATGCGAAAATGAATCTTGACGACTTCAATGAAGAGATTCAGACGAATTTTGAAAGCGAAGATGTCAATACCATAGGAGGTTTTGTAATATCAAAACTTGAGCATCTTCCCCGAAGAGGTGAAGTTGTAAACATTGACGGTCTTGAAATAAAAATTCTCGATATTCATAAACACAGAATAAACAGGCTTCTTATAAAGGACGCCAGAAAGGCTAAAAAAGTTTGAAAGATTTCGTTCATCTGCATCTTCACACTGAATATTCACTTCTTGACGGCGCGATAAATCTCGATAAGCTCATACCGCGAGTGAAAGAGCTTGATATGAAATCATTGGCAATAACAGACCATGGGAATCTCTTCGGAGTTATAGACTTTTATGAAAAATGCATCAAAGCAGGAATAAAGCCGATAATCGGAGAGGAATTCTATATTGTCAATTCACTGGATGCTGAAAAAAATGGAAAGCAGGAAGGATACAATCATCTCCTGATTCTTGCTGAGAATGAAATAGGGTATAAAAACTTAATGAAGCTCTCTTCTCTCGCATATACAATGGGCTATAAGTTCAGACCCAGAATAGATAAGGCGATTCTGAAAACCCACTTTAAGGGGCTTATAGGACTCTCAGCATGCAGAAAAGGAGAGGTCCAATATAAAATTCTTGAAAGCGGATATGAAGACGCTTTAAGTTCGGCTAAGGAACTGCAAAGCATTTTCGGAAAAGATAATTTTTATCTTGAGCTGATGCGCATAGGCATGAGTGATGACGAGAGAATAATAGAAAATCAGCTGAAAATTTCAAAGGAACTTTTAATACCGTGTGTAGCCACAAATGATGTTCATTATCTGATGAAGGAAGACAATGAAATGCATGATGTTCTGTTGTGCCTTCAGACAGGAAGTTCTCTCAATGATGAAAAAAGATTGAGATTCTCTTCAAAAGAATTCTATTTGAAGAGCAAAGAGGAGATGTTCAAGCTCTTTGAGGATATACCTGAGGCATTGGAGAATACGAAGATAATTGCAGACAGGTGCAATATTGTAATAAATGTTGATGAAAAGAATTTTAAGATGCCTAAGGTGCAGATTCCGGAAAAATACAGGGATGAATCTGCCTATCTTGAAGATGTAATAAAAGAAGGCATGCAGAAGCATTTCGGAGATAATCCTTCCAAAGAGATTGTGGACAGAATTGAATTCGAACTTTCAGTTGTGAAGAAGATGAATTATGCAGGATATTTCATAATCATATATAATCTCGTGCAGACCGCTTTAAATAACAATATCCCTGTGGGTCCGGGAAGAGGCTCAGCGCCCGGCTCTCTCATACTCTATCTTTTGGGAGTGACAAAAATAAATCCTCTTGAATACGGGCTCTTTTTCGAGAGGTTTTTGAATCCAGACAGAATCTCAATGCCTGATGTTGATATTGATATCTCAAATAAAGACAGGGATAGGCTTATAAAACTTCTCATTGACCAGTACGGCAATGAAAATGTCGCGCAGATAGCGGCATTTAATAATTTGAAATCGAGACAAGTATTCACAGATGTCGCAAGAGTCTTCTCTCTTCCCGCTGTAGATGTGAAGGCAATAACAAAAAAGCTTCCCGCTACAGAATCTCTCTCTGACGGTAAACAGATGATATCCAATTGGAATGAACTCACAATGAATAATCCTGTATATGAGAAGGTGTTAAACATTGCAATGTCTTTGGAGCAGAATAAGCGTCATGTTTCAAAACATGCGGCAGGAATCGTTATAACCCCGGGTCCTCTGACTGATTATGTCCCCGTGTGGAAGTCAAATGAGGCTGACAATACAGTGATAACCCAATTTGAAAAAAACTGCATAGAAAAGATAGGCCTTGTTAAAATTGATGTTTTAGGCCTAACAACCCTCTCGGCTATAGCAGAGGCGGTAGAACTTATCAAAGAGAAGGGATTTGATATTGATATTGACAAGCTTCCCCTTGATGACAAGGAGACTTACAAACTTTTACAGAATGCACAGACAGCGGGAGTCTTTCAATTGGAAAGCTCCGGAATGAGGGACCTTTTAAGAAGATACAAGCCTGACCAGTTTAAGGATATTATCAATATAATTGCATTTTACAGGCCCGGCCCCATGGGAGCGGAGCAGAAAGAATCAATAATCAAGAGAAGACATAAAATTGAGGAGACCACATTCATCCATCCCAAACTTGAATCTATTTTGAAAGATACATACGGACATATAATTTATCAGGAACAGGTGATGCAGATTGCGAATGCTATAGGCGGATTCAAGGTCTCAGAAGCTGATACTCTCAGAAAAGCGATGAGCAAGAAGCAAGAGAGCATAATGGACAAGTATCAGCCGAAATTCATTGAAGGCGCAATCAAAGAGGGTATGAAGAAAGAGGAGGCATACGAACTTTACGACAGAATCGCCCAGTTCGCAGGATACGGATTCAATAAATCGCATGCGACAGCTTATGCGCTTCTCTCGTACTATACTGCATACCTTAAGACGCACTATCCGCTTGAGTTTATGAGTTCGATAATAAATGCATACATAGGAAATATTAAAGACATAGTTCTCTTCATTGAAGAGGCGAAGAGCATGGGAATACCCATTCTGCCTCCTGATGTAAACAAATCCGATTTCAAAGTGAAAGTGGAAGGAGATTCTCTGCGTCTTGGAATGGGAGTGATAAAGAATGTGGGAGAGATTGCAGTGAGAGAGATAATCAACAACCGAAAACAAGTGCCATTCTTGAATATCTATGATTTTTTACTGCACAATATTTCAGGAGCAGTCAATAAGAAATGCGTGGAATCTCTTATAAAGGCAGGGGCATTTGACTCGCTCGGAACTCCGCGGGATGTGCTCTTTGAAAATCTTGAATCACTCACTCAGACAGCTCAGTCAAACAGCAAAGCGATTGAAAACGGAGTTATGAACCTGTTCGGAGAGAATGACGAAGCAGAATGGAAGAATCTTCTCGTATCGACAAAAGTGTGGGACAAGGAGACCCTTCTTAATAATGAAAGGGAGGTTTTGGAATTTTACCTTTCAGGCCATCCTTTGGAAAAAGAGAAGGAATTGTACAAATCAATTATGACTTTATCTCTTGAACAGATATTTGAACTTCAGGGCGACACTCCGGTCACTGTCGCCGGAATCATAACAGATGTATCAAAGAAAAAAGCCAAGAGCGGAAGAATGTATGCCACATTCAAGCTCTTCACTCTTGAAGGGGATATTGAAGTCATGATTTTCAATCAGACATTTGAAGAGCATATAAAAATTCTTGAGGCTGACAATATGGTTGTAGTGTATGGCAAAATATCAAAGTCGGACAAAGACACTGTAAATAAAATATTTGCCGACAAGATAATTATGATGCATGAAATAAAGGATTCAATCGAAGGAATTGAAATCGCCATACAGGCGGATGAAATCAATCCTGACAATATTGCAATGCTCGTCAATCTTGTTGATATACATAATGGAACGAACAATCTCTATTTCAAAATAATGAGAGATGACAATACAATCAGGATAAAATCAAAGAAGTACCGTATTCCGGCAAATAATGAAATGTTCAGACGCATTGAAGAGATCTTCGGTCAGGATAATGCTAAATACACTTTCAGGAGGTAGTTTTGAAAAGGATCATCTTTTTGACGATTCTGTTCTCTGTTCTTGTTCTTCACAGTTATCCGATTTATAATTTCGAAACAATAGAGAATCCGACGACACAAATAATCCCGCCAAAGACCTACAATATTGCATTTGAAATGCTTCCTGTCGGGGGAATAGGCTTTTCCGCAAACTTATCTCTCTTCCCGCGTGTAATGTTCGGATTATCCTATTCTGCGACCGACATTGTCTCGTACTCCGTTCCCACATTCAGCAAATATCCGGGATTTCTCGTGAAAGTAGTAATTGTTGAAGAAGAAGATTATGTGCCTGCAGTGGCATTCGGACTCTCATCTCAGGGTTATGGAGCTTATGATTTAAGTTCAAGCAGATTCACAATTAAATCCAAAGGGTTCTACGCCAATGTCTCAAAACTTCTCTTTCCTCCTGTAGGAGAGCTTCTCATAGGCGGAGGCATGAATTACTCCATTTTTGAAAACAGTGTTGAAAAGATGATAGATTTCTTTTTTCAGTCGGAATATTACCTGACTGAAAATGTGGGATTTTTAATTGAATATTCTCCCGGTCTTGATGACAATGACGGAG
>DCUY01000018.1:0-4248 GCA_002327905.1 Caldifarciminota bacterium UBA2202
GTATTGTGTTAATTGAATGTATTTAATTTTACTCTTGCATTTTAACCATAAACTATTAACCATAAACTATTAACTGTTTTTTGCACATGGCACAAGGCTCACGGCGCACGGTACACGGCATACGGCACACGGTACAAGGCACATGGCGATTCTCTTACCAGCTCACCAATTTTAAATTCTTCTTGACTTTATTATTGTTTGGGTGTTTAATCTTTTTGGGGAGCTGCATAAGCGGCTGAGAAAGCGGTTGGTCCGCTGACCCTTGAACCTGATGCAGGTAATTCTGCCGTAGGAAATCCCGAAAATCAGGTTCGCCTGATTTTTTTATTTTAATGGAGGTTTTATGCTTGATGACACAAAAGTGAGTGAATTGATAATTGACGAATATTTCAAGAAATTGAAGAGCTCTCTTCATCTTGATGCGGCGATTGTCGGAGCAGGCCCTTCAGGCCTTGTTGCAGCGACTCTTCTTGCAAGGGACGGATTCAATGTTGCTGTGTATGAATCAAAACTCGCTCCCGGAGGCGGAATGTGGGGAGGAGGAATGATGTTCAATGAGATAGTAATTCAAAGAGAGGCTCTTGATATTCTCAAAATGTTCAATGTCAGACTAAAGGAGCATGACAACGGATATTACACATGCGATTCAGTCGAGTGCACATCAGCTCTCATAAACTCCGCAGTAAATTCCAAAGTCAAGCTCTTCAATCTTGTAAAGGTCGTGGATACTGTATTCAAAGATGACGCTGTGTGTGGGCTTGTCATAAACTGGACTCCCGTGGAGCACATGGGCCTTCATGTGGATCCGATAACAGTTTACTCTAAAGTAGTGATGGATGCCACAGGTCATCCTGCCGAGCTTGCTAATACTCTTGTGAGAAAGGCGGGGGTCAAGCTTAATACTCCTTCGGGCGGATTTGAAGGAGAGAGACCGATGAATGCAGAGGTGGGTGAAAGGCAGACGGTAGAGAACACAAAAGAGATTTATAATAATTTCTTTGTCTCAGGAATGGCTGCAAATGGGGTGTGCGGAGGATTTAGAATGGGTCCGATATTCGGCGGAATGCTTCTTTCCGGGCAAAAGGCATACGGACTTATGAAAGAGAGAATTAAAAGAGGATAATAATGAAGAATACAAGAATCCAAGCACCGTCCCCAAGGACAAGGATAATTGATGTCAATGTAAATCGGCTTTCAGAAGCTCTCAGAGTGATAGAGGATGTGATAAGGTTTCATATAAGGGATGAAAGTTTGTCAAATAGAGTGAAGAGCATCAGAGCTTCTTTTGATTTGTTCAGAAAAGAGCAAAAAGGAGATATGCTCTTTTCAAGAGAGAGTGAAATTGATTTCGGCAGAAAGATGTCTTATGACAAGAACAATAGAGACGGGATTGAAAGCATACTCGGAAGCGCTTTCGGAAGGGCTCAGGAGTCAAGCAGGGTGCTTGAAGAATTTTCAAAGATAAATAAACACTCTACAGAGAGGATGAAAGAGATGAGATACTCTTTGTATGATATTGAGAGAGTAGCTGTTATTCTGCTTCATAGAAGAAAATTCACTAATGATATGGGGCTTTATCTCATAATGACAAATCCAAAGATAGGGTATGAAAAGCTGACAGAGGCCGCTGTGAAGATGAATATAAAAGTCATACAGTTGAGAGATAAAATTATGGAGGGAAGAGAACTCCTTCGCACAGCAAAAGCTATAAAATCAATAGTGAAAAATTCCGATACGCTTTTTATAGTAAATGACAGATTGGACATAGCCCTCTTGTCAGATGCAGACGGAGTTCATTTGGGTCAGACAGACATACCTGTGGAAGAGGCGCGAAAAATTTCAAAAGACCTTATAATCGGAAAATCGACTCACAATTCGATTCAACTGAAAAAAGCTTTGAAAGAGCAGCCGGATTATGTGGGCATTGGGCCTATTTATCCGACAGATTCTAAAAAAATCAAAGACAGGGTTCTCGGCTTTAGAAATGCAAAGAGTATGCTTGAAGCTTCGTCTGTTCCTTCAGTGGGAATAGGAGGAATAAAGGATCATAATATTAAGGATGTTTTAAATATAGGATTCACAAACATTGCTGTTCTCTCTTTCATCACTGAGAGCGGAAATCCCATAAGAGAGATAAAAAAAATACAATCAGCTTTAAGGAGAAAAAATGACATTAAGAGATGAAGCATTAAAAAATAATATCACGGATGAGATGAAGATCGCCGCAGAATATGAATCAGTGAGTGAAGAATTCATACTTAAAGGGCTTCAAAACGGAAGTATAACTATTCCCAATAATATAAAAAGAAAGAAAAAGAATTTATATGCCATTGGAGAGGGTCTGTCAGTAAAAGTGAATGCAAATATCGGCTCCTCTCCATACCATATTGACATTGACGAGGAGCTCGAAAAGCTCAAAACCGCTGTTGATGCTGGAACACATTCTGTTATGGACCTCTCTTTGGGAAGCAAAATAAAGGTTATCAGAGGGAGAATCCTTGAAGAGTCGCCTGTAATGGTGGGAACAGTGCCTATTTATGAAACAGGATTTGATTTGTCAGTGGCGAAAAAAGATATAATCGACATGACAATAAAGGATTTTTTAAAAACAGTTGAAGAACAGGCAATAAGCGGAGTTGATTTCATGACTATACACTCCGGAGTCAATCAGTCATCAATGGAGAGGATGTTCAATGAAAAGAGAGTCATGAATGTCGTATCAAGAGGAGGCTCATTTCTTATAGCATGGATGAAGCACAATAGGAAAGAATCGCCTCTGTATGAATATTATGATGAAATTCTGGACATACTCCACGAGTATGATGTGACAATATCTTTAGGAGACGGAATGAGGCCCGGCGCATGCGATGATGCTTCAGACAGAGCTCAGGTGCAGGAGCTTATAATACTCGGAGAACTTGCTCAGAGGGCTTTGGAAAAAGGAGTTCAGGTTATGGTTGAGGGACCCGGACATGTGCCTTTGGACCAGATTGAAATGAATATCAAACTAATGAAAAGAATTTGCCACAATGTGCCGTTTTATGTTCTCGGACCCCTTGTTAATGATATATCCGCAGGATACGACCATATTGCAGGAGCAATAGGCGGAGCCATAGCGGCTTTAAGCGGTGCTGATTTTTTGTGTTATGTGACGCCTGCAGAGCATCTGCGGCTTCCGACAGTGAAAGATGTGAAGGAAGGGGTCATTGCCTCTTTAATAGCCGGATTTTCAGCTGACCTTGCGCGGAGAAAACCTTATGCCTTAAAGAGAAATACTGAAATGTCTCTTTCAAGAAGAAATCTTGACTGGAATAAACAGATTATAAATTCAATTGATCCTGACAAGTCAGCGGAATACAGAAAGGCATCGGAGATAGGCGAAAATAAAGAATGTACAATGTGCGGAGAATTCTGCGCAGTAAAAAGACTGAATGAATTGATGGATTGAAAAGAGACGCTGTAAAAGCGTCTCTTTAATATTAGAAGAGTTTTTGCCCTTTAGCTACAATCTTATTCAAAGCTTCATTGAAATAATTGCTACCGGATATTATCTCCGGCTGAATTCTCTGTGTATAAAATTTATATGACTTTTCTATTTCATCTTTCATTGATTCTTTGATGTTTCCATTTGCCATTCCCTTCTCAACTTCATCCTTGTGATACAAGAGTATGTCCTTTGCAAGCTGTCTTGCAAGTTTTACAGCATCCTTATGCACTTTCTGCATATTTTCGGGAAGGGAGTTGAAATTAGGAGGAAGTGTGAACCCTGCCAATAGTACATCAAACATCGGGCCGCCCGCCCTTATTCCGCCTGCAGGTACTGACTGAGGCTGTGCTGGTGCAGGTTGAGGTTTGATTTCCGGCTGTGCAAAAGGAGAAGCACCCAAGTCAGGCATTGCATGCTCAATGGGCTTTGGCTGAGCAAATGCGGGAGGCACTCCGAAGTCAGGTGCAGGAGCAGGCTTTGTCTGCGGCTGTGCAAAAGGAGAAGCTCCAAAGTCAGGCATTGCAGGCTCAATGGGCTTTGGCTGAGCAAATGCGGGAGGCACTCCGAAGTCAGGTGCAGGAGCAGGCTTTGTCTGCGGCTGTGCAAAAGGAGAAGCACCCAAGTCAGGCATTGCAGGCTCAATGGGCTTTGTCTGAGCAAATGCGGGAGGCACTCCGAAGTCAGGTGCAGGAGCAGGCTTTGTCTGCGGCTGTGCGAAAGGAGAAGCACCCAAGTCAGGCATTGCAGGCTCAATGGGCTTT
>DCUY01000018.1:4278-7117 GCA_002327905.1 Caldifarciminota bacterium UBA2202
AAATGCGGGAGGCACTCCGAAGTCATCCATGCTTTGCATCGGCTCTTGAACAGGAGGCTCAGCTTCAACAGCAGGAGCCTCAGGAACTGACGATTCAAATGGAATATCTCCAAAAGACGATAAATTCTGCTGTGTCTGTGAAAATGGAGGCTCAGTATCAGGAACCGAGCTTGAAAATGATCCCAAATCTCCCAATGCATCTCCTATACTTTCAGACGGCATAGGCTCCTCTTTCTGAATTTCAGGAGCATAATCAGGGGAGAATGATGTCTCTCCAAATTCCGGTTTCGCAAATGGACCCTTTGCATCTGCAATAGCTTCGCCCTCTTCCTCAATAATCTCTGTCATGGGTATGTCCATGGGCTCCACATAAATTCCGAAGATATTTTTGCAATTAGGGCATCTGACAGGCCCGCCGCCTATGGGAATGTACATCTCTTCTACTTCATATTTTTTGTGACATTTCGGACACTCTATTCTCATCCAAACTCCTTTTTTTATAATAAATATTAGTATATATAATTTTATAAAAAATTGCAATACAAAAAAACATTTTTTTTAATGATGACAATTGACTAAATTCCACATTCCTATAAGATTGATGTAATTTTAGCGAAAATTCAACGTATAGAGAGTAAAATGAAAAATTATGGATGAAAAAACAGCATTAGAAAGAATCAGGCAGGGAGACAAACAGCTCTTCGCCCTCTTTCTGAGAAAGTATGAGAAAATTGTCAACAGCATAATTTATTCTATGGTCTTTGACATTGAAACTACGAAGGATCTTACGCAGGATACATTCATCAAGGCGTATGAAAATCTTAATTCCTACAATGGAAATTACGAATTCAAGACATGGATTGCAAAGATAGCGAGGAACCACACTATTGATTTCATAAGGAAGCATAAACACACTATAAGTCTTGATGAAATAGACAATGAATCAATAAGCGACGGCAAAGAGAGTGCGGAGGATAAGAACTTCATAAAAAAAAGAGTGGAGCATGCTCTTGCAAAACTGAATGAAGAGGAGCGCTCCATAATAGTGCTGAAATACTTTGAAGGATTTTCAAACTTTGAGATTGCTTTAGCTCTGGAGATGCCTGAAAACAGGATAAATGTGAAGATCTTCAGGGCAAAGGAGAAGATGCGGGAATTTTTAAATTTGGAAAAAAGCGAGAGGTAAATTATGGAAAAAGATAAAATGAAACTTTTAGGGCTTGATGACATTCTGGGGGATTACGAAATTCCCGAGATAGAATCTGTGGAGGAGAATGTCATGAAGGCAATCTCTCAAAGAAAGATGAAGCCCAAGAGAGTGCAGATAATAATCGCTCCTGTCATAGGATATCTTGTCTCATCAATACTCTTTGCAATATTCTACTCAAGAAATGCGCTCTTCGCATTTGTGTGGAATGTAACAGGAGCTAAAATAATAAGTTTCATACACTCTGTAAATAAAATCGGAGGCATAGTGTCGGCATTTCTACCGCCCTTCAAAGCGGAATATCTGATTGTTCCGATAACAGGAATGCTTATAATTTCAATCGGAGCAATGGTGATGGAAAAGAAAAATAAGAAAAAAGGAGGAAATAAATGAAATCATTTATTAAGATTTTGATTACTGCCGTAATGGTGATTCTATCAATATCATTATTCTCTCAGACTTCTGAGCCTGTTGAGGTAGCAGACAGCATTGAAGTTTCAAGAGAAGACATCAGCGCGGACACATCAATGGTTGACCTTGACGATGGAGACGATGTAGTCACAGTCGGCGGCCATATAGAAGTTTTAGAACATGTCAAAGGCGATGTAGTGTGCGTCGGCGGCACATTTGATATAAATGCTTTGATTGAGGGCGACCTTGTTCTTATAGGCTCTACAGGAAAAATCGATTCTCAGACTGTGGTGAAGGGTGAGTTTGTCATGGTGGGAAGCACTGCCGATATAGATTCGAATGCCATATTTGAAGGAGAGAATACAAATATACAGATAAAGCGGATAGGAGATTTCGTGCGTCTCTTGTCAAAGAGCAAATATCACAAAGGGAATTTTCCTGTTGAGGCAGGTTTCAGAATAGCGGATGTATTGAGACGCATAGCCCAGTTCGTATTTCTATTCATTCTCGGAGCAGTTATAATACTTTTGGTAAAGCCGTATAAGAGGGTGGAATCATCCATACTTGAAAGTCCTTTATTCATATTCGTGATGGGTCTTCTCACTGAAATTTTCATAGTTCCCGCAATACTTCTCTTATTGATAAGCATCATCGGAATTCCGTTCATCCCTCTCTTCGTGCTTGCTCTTGTGGCAGGACTTGCATTTGGATGGGCGACTGTTGTAAATTATATCGGGCAATGGATTGCAGATAAAATTTGGAAAAAAGAGATGCATCCTATACTCAATGTTCTCATAGGACTTACGGCTCTTTCAATAATTCCTCTAATTCACGCAATACTCACATGGACCAATGTGAGTTACTTAAACAGCCTATTTGGCTTCTTGAGTTTCATGCAAAACTATATGATTCTTACATTTGCATTCGGCGGTGTTCTTATGTCTCGTTTCGGCACTTTTGTCTTTGTGAAAAACAAAGCAGAGAAGAAGCGGGCAGAGGATCCTGCAGATTCGGTTAACTGAAAGATATAGTTTTGGACATGCAAAAAAGGCGGCTTATGCCGCCTTTTTTTATATTTAAAGATGTTTCATATTTAATTTTAAATATATATCCTTAAGTAATTGCAATGAATCATTCTTAGATTTTATTTGAGTCAAATTGACAAAAAGCTTCTCTGATAGAGCGTGAATTGGCGCTTTGTCAAATAACAAAAAAATAGTA